>JAVBJR010000353.1:0-3595 GCA_031546965.1 Dysgonomonas sp. | reverse complement strand
TTTAAAAACTTTAATTTTCCTGTGAGGATAACCCTCAGTTGGACAGGGGGATGGGTGATCACGTGATTTGGGACCTGTCTAGACATCAACGTGACCTTGGACCCTGCAACGTATTCAACAGATTCAAAGTGTGGTATCGTTGGGTATCGTACTCGTTCCTTAAGCGTATTTTTATCGATATGGTACGATTTCCTGAATATGGGACACCAGACGTTGGAAGCGAAACAACGTCGTTTATCTACACTCACCAACAGGTGGCGCTATAATCAGCCTCGCCAAGGACGCGTTGAGGTTCTGTACATGGAGCGTGGCATACTCTAACAAAATTCATCCACTCTTGCCAACATTCAATAGTTATCTAAACGTCACGTTACCCATTGTAGATCTTCAGAATTCTGACCATGCGACAAATACCGCAATCATCTGCAAATACAGAATTAGTACGAATGATTATACGTCAGTTGAAACCCATATTAACAATAACAACCTCTTATTTGGACCTTCTTACCAAGTAATTCAGAATCTGACCGCATTTGAAATTTCCATTACTTTGTATGAATTTGAAAATAAATTTCAAAAGTATAATTGGAAATATGGATACATATTTTGGAAAGTGAAACGACAAATTCGGAAAGTCATTTTGCAAAGTTGTAAATTAATTTGTAAATTTTAACAAATTTGGAACATTTCAACTAATTTAAACGAATTTTGAAAATTTTTACGAATTTGGACAATTTGGAAAATTTGTACTAATTTGGAAAATTTGGAAAATTTGAACTAATTTGGAAAATTTGAACTGATTTGGAAAATTTGAACTGATTTGGAAAATTTGAACGAATTTGGATAATTTGAACTAATTTGGAAAATTTGGAAAATTAGAACGAATTTGGAAAATGTGGACGAATTTGGAAGATTTTTGAAATTAGAACAAATTTGAAAATTTTGAAAATTTCAATGAATTTGGAAAATTTGGAAAATTATAACGAATTTGGGAAATTTTTGAAATAAATTTGGACAATTTTTGAAATAAATTTGGACAATTTTTGAAATTAAATTGGAAAATTGTTGAAATTAATTAATACCGCATATTTTTGATATTAATCTTGAAAGTAGCACTGGCAATTTGCTTAATTAATTTGTAAATTATGCATTCAAATTTTGCATGTCCAATTGGAAATTTGGAATGTAAAAATTGGGAATTTTCAAAGCAGAATGGAAAATTTGGTAAGACACTCTTTTGATATGCATTTCAAAAGCACTATAGGACATTTGAGAAATGCATTTGGAAAGTACAAATGTAATTTGCAGAGTCACGAAACATCATAGGCACGCCAAACTTAGATTCTCAATGCCAGGTTACGTGATTACCAAACAGCCCCTTAGCTTAAGAACATCTATCAATTTGCAAACCTCTTATTTGGACCATTTATGCAAGCATCAACAAGTAATTCAGAATCTTCTCGCTCTAAAAACTTCCATTATTTGGCAAAACTCTGAAAACTTGGTGACAGCATGCAATACAAAGCTCACCCAACCTTAAGCCTAACGCGTGCAAAAGTTTCCCAAAAAACCAAACTACACTTACCATATCTTCCAAATAACCGTTCAACATATCCACCACATCATCCTGATGAAGTTCCACGTTGAAATTCCGGTAGATGGCTTCGGATTTACATGGATTATAAACCCAATTGTACATTCCGTTTTCACATTACTTTCACGACCGCCATCTTGGATAAAATTCACTATTAGAATGAAATTTTTTCAATATTACAAATCCACTCGCAATGATCACCCATGTAACCGATCGCGTACGTCGCGATCTACCCGCCAGTCACGGAACTTCTAAAATCGAATTTTCCTATTTGCGCATTCCGTAAAGGAACGGGGGTCATTCATAATAACAATTATTGGAAATAGAAAAGTTGGAAAAGCCACCGATGTAATTACGAAAAATTGGAAGACACTAATTTTAACGAACAATATTTGGAAAAAAATGATTAATGCGCGAACTAGGATATATGGTCAAATAACCACAAATCCAGACACAACTACATACCTTAAAACACACAGACTTTATTTCATAATATGTAATAGCACATCATCCCATACAGTAAGAAATACTTCTGTACACGTTTCCGTAAATACTTCAGTTAAGTTTAGTCCTGATGTAATAACAACAATCAGCTCATTTTCGACTTTGAAATATGCAATTCTAAACAAGAGCATGGAACACTTGAAATGGTTCAAATAATGATGGATAGAATTTCTAACTTGCGTGAAGATGAAGACAAGCAAACGAAGAACCCTGACACCGGTTAAAATCAATTGACATGACCAAATCATCACTTATAACATAATTTTTTTGGCTGGCTGGCTGGCGTCTTCAATCTGCTTGAATGGATCACGACGGATGGAAATACAATTAGGTTTTGCCAATACTTTAATCAAATCCACAGTCTTCATCAATTCCCACGCACCTGCAGTTCACACAATTCACATCAATCGATCACATGGATTACACACAGAACCACGCAAGTTTGACTCCGGTACAAGTGTCACGTCTGTGGTTACAGAACAGATGCTCTGGGAAGTACATTCTTTGAAAAGACTAACCTACCAAAGCTTAGTGATTTTGAAGACAGTTCTTCGCTTTTTGTGTATTATCGGTAACTTCCAGCAGTTACGTAGGTGAACCGGCAACTGTAGTGAACATCGACGAAAGTGTGTTGGTTTGGCAAAAGTACCACGGCAGACGGCGTCTTGATTCAGAGAACATCTGTGGAGCTTCAATCTTGGACTTTCCATTATCCAGGTCACAACCCGAGGATGTCCCTCCCACGCCCACCCACGAAAACGTAGCTAAGAGTGCTCTAATTGACCACTTTGGCGTTTTTAATGTGCGCATGCGCATTGGTGGCGCCACCTGTTGACAGCTTAGGGAACGCTTAACGACGTGACGCTTTATATTTCCTATAGCCACATGAGCTTACTATTTTGGTGCTACCGTTGCTTCCGAGGGGAAAATCTCTTCATCCAGGCACAGTACCTGCAATTATGAGAAGCAGTATTTTTGCAAAATAAATTCTACCTCATAATTAAATTATATTTTAGTAAATCTAGATAGGAAATTTAACACAACATAGAGCTAGGATTACCAACTTTTGATAAATTTAAAAATTATATGTTTGTAAATTGTGATCTGCATTGCAAAATTGTCAAAAACAATATTCTTTTTATGATAAGGATGCATTGGAACACAGCAATTGCATCCTACAGTGTTTTCCCATCATTAATCGCGTATGCACATAGGAAATGCATTACAAGGTGTCACGTCGTTGAAGGTTGCTTGGCTTGCCGCCAGATAGCGCTGCGGTATTGCCAAAATGGTCAATTGCACCATTTTACAAAATTCAAAATTACATGTTTAAATTACTGTATATTTTGTTTTGGTGAGATCTTCAAATGATTTCCTCCACTATTGAAGTGTGTAGGAGAAAAACCTATCGTTGGATTTTTCCTAACCTGCATTTTTCCAATGTAAAATACCTCCCTGAATACAATGCCGGTAAGAGATTTAAAATCGAATTAGCCA
>JAVBJR010000659.1:0-7158 GCA_031546965.1 Dysgonomonas sp. | reverse complement strand
ATTTCCCTCATTTAAACTATGCACCTATCACAAGAAACGGCAAAGTTCGAAATCGATTGACCTTCAAAAATCGATTTAAGGTCACGTGCGATATGCTTTTCGTATTCCCCATACATGACTTCCTATTCAACCGCGAAGTCTCAAAATGCTATCGCTTACCGTTTCAGATATCAATACAAAAACCATAGACTTATGCCTCACCCTGTATAATCGAATATAAAAGGTTCTGAACTGTGTCGTACGTAAACTTGAACAACTAAGTGTTTGCTATTTTAGTTGCACCAAGAATCATTGATATTCAGATGATGGGCTAACCAAACCACGCAGTTGATTGGTCAACATCGACAGATGCTATAGTTTGGTAGCCAAACATAGACATACGCTACAGTTTGGTTCCCAAACTTGTTCTAGTCATGACCCCATTTTATATAGGGATATTGATCTGCGAACCTCTTACATTCAATATAGGTTTTATTTTAAAAAAGGAAATAAAAATACAAATACAAATTCACATGAATCACAATCAGCTAACCTTGTGAAATGAAAAATCATTTCACATTTATGCTAGCAAATCGCAGTGCAGTTTGCAACGACACCATTTTTTGTTTTCCCTTTATAAAATGTTTACATCTTATCGCTGCATGGTGACCACACAGAAAAGCCTTCATGATGCCATGACCTAATGGGAGGGTTGACTGTTAACTTACACTACACTTTTTAAGTGAATGGGGTTCCATAAAGGAGCTAACACTCATGAGGATGATGTCTAGCAAACTACAGAAGCGTCATCAAGATAACACCCTAATCTATTTGACTGTACTCTGTAGAAGGTCTTAATATACCTAACCAGGACTAGGCAATCTTGTTCCATAGCAAGTGAGAAAGGATGAACATCAAGTGATTGGCTACCGCAATCACATGGCAATAGACACTGTTGTGCGCAGGCATGAGATATGCAGAGATTTTGCTCGATATTTTCTTGAAAGTAGTAGCAACGTTTTGGGCAAGGTGATACAAGAGGGGTGTTCAACACATTTATTAAGTTAATGTGATGATGAATACAAGGGTGAAACCTGCAAATGGGAGACATTAAAGAAACTAAAAAATGAAGAAATGTTTATAGGGCCAAAAAACACCTTCACAAATAAGGTCATATGTTTAAAAATACCATAAGATGCATGTTAAACGCTTTGTTCTTTAACATTACAACTGCTTGGTATGTTAAAATATAGACAGGCTAATACTTACTGGATAGCCCCACATATATTCAATAGCTTAGTGATAGTTTATTGAAAATTAAGAATTTACTTTCTCGTGGTTTTTAGTATTTTGCATTTGCACACGAGTGTCAGGATCGTACCCTTCACCCCTGTTTCTGGGAATAGGCCAACATGGTGCCCAAAGTGAGGAAAATGGAGGCCAAAGTGAAGCAAAAGCTGGAATGTGATTGGCAGAAAACCAGTTTTCTCTCGTAAGGACGTCATTTCTAAAACCTTTTCAGCCAATGGTGGCTCACATAATATTGGCCTGTTCGATCCTAACAAATCAGCTTGGAGTTGGCTCAAGGCCATGCTAACTGGTAGCTTAAAACCTTGCACAACACCTGCTGCTAGGGAGATTCCAGTCTGACCTGGTCTCAGGATATATAAACTCTGGTGTACTAAGTCTGGACACAGTTATCTTCATGCTCCGGCAGGTTGCAGGTCGAACCTCTCCTGGTGGCTCCATGTCCAGTTTCAATCCAGGAGGCGCTGACACAAGCTCCTACTTCTCCAAACTCCATGTTCATGTCCTAGGGGGAGTGCCCATAGCTCTGGCCTAGAAAGTCCTGCTCAGCTAGGCAGCACTACCCTGTTTCCAGTTCCGGTTCCTTGTTCCTGTCAATGGGGCACTGCCTATATCTGAAGTTCAATCCAGCTAAGAGCATTGCCATGGTTCCCAGTTCCTGTGTTGTCCAAGTTCCTGTATGTGTCTGTCCAAATGGGTGCTGCCCCATCTAAATGTTCTTTGCTCTTGGCTTGCAATCCTCAACTTGTTCCTGACCTGCAAGTGGGGCCTTGATCCAGAAGACACTGGTGTCTGGTCTGTGCCTCGACATGCAACCCACCAGTGAGGACCCTGCTGGTTCCTGTGCTTGTGCCTGACCAAGTGGACTCTGATCCATCTCCAAGACCCACATTGCAGTCCAGTGGGCATCATCCGACAAGTTCCATGTCTCTCCTGAGGGCACTGCCTTGCTGGCTGCCACCATTCTCCATAGGGTGCTTCCTTATCATGGATCCTCTGGTAGGCTCTGCCTTGATCCTGCCTCCTCGGTGTCCTAGTGGATGCTGCCTGTTGCCCAGGTTCCTCGATTGGCTTCTGAAGAAGCTGCCCTGGCTCCTGGATTCCAGTTCCATGTTCCTGTCAAAACGGGCGCTGCCCCACCTCTAAGTTTCCAAATTCCAGTCCAGGGGGCACTGCCTGTCCGGTACCTCGCCTGAGTTCACTGCCCTGGCTCCTGGATTCCAGTTCCATGTTCCTGTCACAAGCGGGCGCTGCCCCATCTCCAAGTTTTTGTTCGTCACCTGGTTCCTCACAGGCAAGTGTGGCTGTTTCACCGTGACATGCTACATTCCAGTGAGGACCCTGCTGGTACCTGTCTTTGCCTTCAGCCCTCGACTTGTTTCTGAACTCTCAAGTGAGGACCCTGCAGGCCAAGCCCTTGTCCACGTTATGATCCTAGGAGCACTGTCCTTCAAGTTCCTCATCTTCTGCTGGGGGTGACATGTCTTTTCCTGGATGTTGCGTTGTTCCATAGGGTGCTTCCTCATCCTGGACTCTGCAGGACGATGCCTTTATTACTGGCTCCATGGCATTACCAGTAGGCTCGGTCTCCTGCCCAGTTTCCACAATGGTTTCTAAGGGTGCTGACCTGGTTCCTGTATTCTGCGTTCAAGTCCTGTATTCCAAGTTTCTGGCTCAAGTCCCGGCTTCCAATCCACGTCCAAGTCCAGACTTCCAATTCTTATCCATATCCTTGTCGAATCCATGGCTACCAAGTCCCCGTTCAAGTCAATGCTCCAAGTCTTCGGTGTGCAAGTCCAAGTCCTTGTCCCAAGTTCCAGTGCCAAGCAGTGAAAGCATCTGGACAGTCTGCAGGAGGTTGTGCCTTCCCGCCAGCCCAGCTACCACCAGGACTGTTTAGCACAAAGCATGTGTCAACCCCTGATGAGTGTTCCTTCGCTGGTTGCTTCCAAATGGGAAATGAAATATATGGAATTCAGTAATGAAGTGATATATTTAAAGTGACAGTCAACCCAAAAAAATTTATGCTATGCACAAAATAAAACTATAGAAAGTTAATATAGGCAGTGCTAAGAAATTCCCAATAGTTAACGAGAAATTAAATATAAACTGTCCTAAAAGGGGCATGGTTTCGCAGTTGGTCCTGGCGAGGATGCTAATCACGTTCGAGTGCAATCAAATGTGTGAACGTGCGAATGTGCAATCGATTGCGCTCTAACGCGATTGGCATCCTCGCCAGGACCAACTGCGAAACCACGCCCCTTTTAGGACGGTTTTTATTTAATTTCTCGTTAACTATTGCAAATTTCTTAGCACTTCCTATATTAACTTTCTATAGTTTTATTTGACACACAACATACAAACTTTTTTGGGTTGACTGTCCCTTTAATACACGGAAGCAGTGGTTAGATTCTAACCTACACTGCCTTCTAATCTGAATGTGGCAGCCATTGATTATTAGGCTACATGTCTTCCACAAGCATTAGTCATAAATAAGTTGTGTGCTTGAAGAAGATATATCGTGATTTTCAGATACTGAATGGAGAACCCTCATGCGGAAAAAGTATTGTGAGTGTTCGATTCTACAAATGACTAATCCTGGCTAGTAACATTGATAGTGTCCTTGCTCTGGACTTCAATTGCTAAAGTTGTCCTTGGCATCCCAAACCCAATCCAAATGCACCCCAAGTTTTACATCATTTACAGGCACCACAAAAATACCAATACCACTATTTACGCAACGTGCTACAAAACCAGCTTAGTGTTGTCTTACGGCTAAGGGTTCCATGTCCTTCTCAGACAAGTTTTCAGTCATAAAAGTTGTTGCAAAGAAGTCAGCATCAAATAGGTGGTAAGTGATTCTACACGATGAACCAAAAGTAAAATATGTATCCAGGATACTGAAGAAATCTTTGTAGTGTAAATGCTCACATGACTTTCAGAGCATCACAAATAAGATCCATGAATTTGACATCAATCCCAATATAACTCCCAGGTCTTCCAAACTGTGCTACATATGGTGGCACCTGTGTTATAGTTATCAAAACACTCCAAGTTAATTCAATTATCATATTCATATATTATATTTATGAATTAAGAATAGGTCAAATTACATTGACTAAAAGTGCTTCGAAGGCACATCCTGGAAGTGTTTGGGGAACACGAAAGTCTCCCAAATCTTCCATGCTTTCCAATTGGAAATGTGTGTTCTGAAATTCCAAATTTCTGCACATCTTTTGTACTCTTATTAATTGTATCTGAATGTTAGAGATAACAATGACATTTTGGAACATGTTGATGTGAAAAGACTTTCAAGCATATAAATATCAATTAACACCGTTTCCTGTACATGTTCCCTCTTAAAATTTGTATTACAAGTTGTGTTGATGCTGCTCACAGTGATCCTAATGTTATCCTGAATTAAAGGGAGAATAGTAAATGAAATTAAGGCACATGTGCAGGAATTATAATCCCCAATATATTGCAGACCCATTTCTCCAACAAAACTACGTCAACTACAGCATCTGGGTTTCCGCTATGGAATACTGCCTCAATAATTTTGATACCTTCACTCAAAATAAGCCAAGAATATTCTTCAGTAAACAGTTCCATCTTCATTGCCTGATAATATAACTTAAATTTACCAAATTTTCAGTCAATTTGCATTGCCATTCATTTCATTGATATACCTCAATAATGATAGCTTTGGTATTCTGAAACTCGCAATTCATAATTACATTTCTGAAATTCTTCAATATATTTAGAAATGTATGATCCGAACATTCTTTAAAATGCATCTCTGTTTTGAAGGTAACAAGATGCTTCATGTACTCCTTCTGACTAATCCCTGCAATGTCAAGTTTAATTATACAAAAATTTAATTTAAAGGTTTGTGATTAAATATAGCACCTAGATTCTTGTCCAGCAATACAACAGCATGGGCTGCTTTTTGATTGATAGTGTATTCTAAAACCACATCAAGCAGGAATTTGGACGGAATGCCTTGCACCATGTTGTTAAGAGATTGTGAACTTCCGAAAATGCTATTGTAGCCTTTATCAATGTAGATTTCATTATTTAATGAAACTGTAGCACTTGCAACCCTTAGAAGATTGCAGAAGAAATGATTTGATGGCCGACTTAGAATAATAGTGCTGACTTTTGATCTTCCATATAGTAAGAATTCATCAACTGGAATACAAGAACCATTGCATATTTAAATATTGGGCAGTGCATCCTTACAAATACTGTTTAATGAAAATATAAAGCATCTTCGAAGGCATCTGGTTCCAACTGCAATGTCCCATATTTACTATAAGGTGCTGTTTTAAATAAATGGATTACAATTTAAACTCTTGACGCTATTGATCCTTGGTAGTTATGACTGCAAAATTTTGAGATTTACCCTTGAATTGTGCAATTATTTAAAAATTTGTTTTCCACGTAAAATTATTGCATGCCTTTTCATAAATGTTTACATGGAAATCTGCTTTTATTTTTTTATTAAATGATGAAATTATTCTTTAGGGGGAATTTATTCGGGTGGGAAATTATTTGGAATTTAAATTTTAGGTTGCAAAACCAAATAATTTCCCCGCTTAACTAATGCAAGCACTTTAAGGTAATCTCCATACTCAGGCCACTAATCTTGAACGAAAGAATATACAGTATACCCCGGTTGTATGAAACTTGGTTATAGCGATCACCCTGTTATAACGAACGAAACTTCCCGTCCCTTGAAAATTGAACGTCATGTAGGAGGAACCTTGTTATAACGGACTATTTGGTTTTAATGAACTGACGAACAGCTTTTGTGGTCCCCAGAAACGATTAATTTCCTCAGCTATAAAGAACAGGTATTTCTTGGTGGTTGGCGAAGGCACTGTGCCTTTCTATCCAAAAAGTGTTTTTCTTTTTAATTGTGTAGTCTTTGCAGGCTTTTAAGGTCACTATATATTATTATTTCCTTTTGATAGTTATGTGATGTGCTTAGCTCTTAATTACGCAGGTTTATCCAATCCGTAAAGTATTAGATGTTTTTTATTTAAAAATGAAAACATGTAGTAATGCAAAATGTTCATTACCAAAATGTTTAGCATGCATTTCATAATAATTGTAAAAATATTACCATATTTTAAAGGGACAGGCAAGTCATTTTAATATGTTATTCAGAGTGAAAAACTATAGAGAATGGCTATTTGGAATGTTAACCAATTCGCAATGGTTAACCGTCGAGACGGATTTATCGATGGAACTCTTTCTTTGCGGTGGATTTACGGCCAAATCACCCATGGGAGTTGAGATAGAGAACGTAACGTCTACGATCGAACGGGCGAAACGACCGTTACGACGGCATCCGGCTGTCACCGTCAATTGGCTGCTCCCCTGTACAAACGTCCGTTGGAATTTTTTTTGGCCAAAGCTTGGCCAGACGAGTTTGAGAACGGGGGAATGCGTGCGCTGCCGAGCACAGCCCTGGCCCATGCCCTCTCCATTGCCGTTACTTATAACGGCTGTTGAATTTGCTGTCAGCATACCTTTTTCGAATTTAATTAATAACTCGTTAACCATTGCGAATTGGTTAGGGAACGTCCATATATTACATCACGCGTTTAGGGCGGAGGGGGGGGGGGTTCGCGTTTGTGTGACGAAGTGTGACAAGGGAGGGAGGGGGTATGACTAGATCTGTGACATCATGCACTTACCCAAAATTTTGGGAATTTGGGAAGTATACTAGGAAGAGAAATAGGTTGGAGTGCTTTAAGATGCAGTAGATTTTTCAAACTAAATAACAGAATTCTGGCAACACTGTCAAAATGGTGGATAATTATGTTTGTAGTTAAGGTAATTTTCGCCCAGTTTTAGCCATTA
>JAVBJR010000862.1:0-4564 GCA_031546965.1 Dysgonomonas sp. | reverse complement strand
CTTCTAATTAACTAGAATACCTTCATAGGGATTCGCTGTGGGCCCTCAAAATGGTGCATTAAAAATGCTTGCGTGCAACCCATATGGGTCTACGGACTACGGGTTAGCACGCTTGCTTGCTTGCGAAGTTACCGAATAGGGATAGGAGGGGGCCCCCGGGTTAACACACTGGATTGTGTATAGAACCCGTTAGCATCAGGATTATTATTATTATTATTACATTATTTGACCTACAACTGTTAGCTGTGAAATTCTCTATTGAGTTTAAGGTTTGCGTTAGCAGTTTTATATAAATACAAATCTCGTTGTCACTCGTCAAATTTTGCATTGTACATGTAAATTGCCATTCTATGCATTTCTGCATTCACTGCATTTCTATGTACAAGTTCCGATTGCATACATTTATGCTGAGTGACTTTTATCATTGTCCCTGTATATGGTACGCAATAAACTGTTAGCAGTGTTTTGAAACGGGCACGTATCCTCCTCAGCTAGATCCGTTTTTTTGTTTTTAGCGGATCCGCAGTTACGATCCGCTTTTCGGCAGCGCCACCTGTTGGTGGTAATTGCGGTTGTACTTAAACCCTTGTCTTTTGGTTTTTCGTTCTCTCTGCTGACAACCTTCACTGGGTTCGAAACACAATATTTTCGTGTCTCTGAAATAGCGTTCTTTGTACAACGGGAAGTGAAGAAGTTACCATTGTTTATTGTCAATCAACCACTTTGGCAATAAAGTATTTATTCAAGCAGTTTCTGCACAGTTGCATCCACTGCACTTTGTTTGCTCTCAACAGGTTATGGGCCCAGATACCCTCTGTGCGTAACTAGTAGCAGAAAACGACTCTGGTGAGTGTTTTTCTTCTGAATGGAAGAGACATTTGTGAACTGTAGCTGTACAAATTGACGAAAGATAAGCGACAATTGTACCCACGTGAGGCTGATGCGAGCAGCCATCTTGAATTTGAAGTGAACTGTCAGCAGCAGCAGCAGCAAAGGGGGAATCCCAATCTACTGACATCTCAATGCGTGTTACCCATCCATCGCCTGAAAGTACAATTCCTGACAAAAGGAACAGCACTGAACATGATTTTGGAAGCAGTTCTTTTGTGGAAAGAAATGATCACCTGTTTTTCGACTCATAAGGGAGCTGAAAATGTAGAGGAACCTGACGGCGCCGTCTATAGGAGGTGTGGTGCATCCGTAGCAGTGTTCCAGCAAGCGGGGTGTTCCAGCGTATTCCAGTGCAGCATTGTGAAGAAGCGAACAGTTGAATTGTTATGTTACAAAGTGTGTTTTGGGGATTATATTAACTATATTGTTTATCTTTCTTCAGAGATTCCAACGAACTTGTGTGATGCGAATGCCTACAATTTCATGGATCTGTAACTTGTTGGTTTCTGCTGAGTTTTTGAGCAGTAAGGTGAACAGCCTGTCCCCAATACCCGGGTTCCTACCACATTCTCTGACTGGTTGGTTGGATTTAGAGGTCGATGTAGAGACCAGTGGGGGCGTGTATACGGGATACATTGGGTTTGTACGATCGCATTGTGTATCGGGGATCTTTCAGGAGGGAAATCATAGCAGTTTGCTTGCCTCAACTGCGCAGCGTAACCTACCTGAACCCATCCCCATGGACAGTAGTTATCAAATCGAAAAACTAGGCCCCAAGAACTATGCGCAATGGAGTGTGCGGCTTCAAGGTCTGTTACTAACAAAGAATTGTTAGGACATAGTGGAGAAAGGATTGGTACCTCCTGTTACTCCTGAAGCTAAAATCAAAAATGATAAAGCAAAGGGACTGATATTAATGTCTGTTGGAGAATACGTATTAAGTAGCATAGTAACTTGCGCAACCGCCAAGGAAATGTGGGACAAGTTAAAACAGACACGCGAGAAATGTGATCCTTGCCATGGGATGTTAGCGCTAAATGAGCATGCCTCATCCCTTAAGCGTTCCGACGAAACAATGTTGGAGTATTGGTCCCGTAAAGGAAAGTTGCTGTACAAGATACGCGGTGCAGGTATAGTCATGTCTGACAAATTGGCGGCCATACACTTGATAATGGGGTTACCGGCACCCTATGATTATCTGAAACGGACAATTAAGATGGATGACGATTTTGATCTGCAGAATTTCCAGATAATATTGTTGGAAGAAGAAGCGAAAGTGGTCCATACAGTTAGACAAGAAGAGTCTGCAGAGTCTTCCAGTCCAAGGCACAAATACAACGTGAAACGAGGCTACTTGAGGAGCAAGTACAGAAATATGAGCTTATGCAGGGTGGCGACATGCATCGAAAGCCGTTTATGGTTTCCGGAAGAGGTAAACGAGGAAGAGGTAAACCACCTCAACACTGAATGGAAGGCATACGGTGTTACAGATGTAAATTATTTGGGCACATTGGACGCAATTGTCCAAAATATGGAGACCAAGCAGAACCATTGACCAGTGGTGTAACACAAGCAAAGACAAAATCGCTGTCTCAAGCAGTAGTAAAAGGGTTGTGGGGGCTAGACGCATCGAACGCGAAGTGCAAAAGTACGGCGCAAAGTGTCGGGAACCGCATGTAGAGGGCGCTGCAATCTGTATTTTTCAGTTAATAAAGTAGTAGTAGTTGAGTTCCAGCAAAGGGCAGTTGTGTGTGTCTCAGTGCTTCCTCAATTGGCTCTCCCACAACTTTTGGTGCCGAAAACCCACTTCTTTGGACAGATTCTTATTCTGTTGATGTCCGAGCGTGTCTGGTTCCGTTTCTACACCCGAAGAAGCCGAAATTCCACCGAAATTCCGCCTGCTAGTGAACGAAACTCGACTCGTTTTAGGCCTAACATCGCTAACTTCCGAGGGTCGCCGTTCCTGCAATTCCGCCCATCCAGCCACAGTCTATACTTTTTCTGAAAGCCTGCGGAACGAGCTTTCTACTGGTGCCAACGGAATTGAATTTGGACCACCGGATCAAAAGTTACGGCCGTTTTTTGTGTTTTCCTTTGTCCTGCTCTGGTACGTTTTTTCGCCAAGTGTGGCGCTCCGATCGCTATGGCAACCCCAGATGCTCAAGACCTAACTGTTGCCGTTAAACTCCTCCATCGCAAGCGTACTACTGCAAGGGCAACACTTACCAAACATGTGAACCGTCTTTTGGCTGTTGTAGACTCCTCTACACCTGATGAAATTGAAATACTCCGTGATATGCTCATTGACGCCCTGGCCGAACTGCAGACCCTTGATGATGCTGTCCAGTCCGAGATATCTGATGACACCGAATACGAGGCGGATGTAGCTGCAAGTCAGGACAGACATGAGACTGCTAAACGCGCCATACACAGGGCAACCCGCGTCCTGCGTGGGCACTCTGAGGCTGCTACAGTGCCTGCTCTGGTTCCGATCCCGTCACCCGCTTCACCGCTTCAACCACTTCCTGTCAAGACCAGACTTCCCACTCTCATTATTGAACCCTTCCGTGGTGACATTTCACTCTGGCTCCGCTTCTGGGAACAGTTCTCTGCGTCTATCGACAGCAACCCGTCCATCAGCACCATCGACAAACACGTCTTTCTCCGCAGTTATCTCCGCGATGAACCACAACGACTGACTTCTGGAATTGCTATCACGGCTGACTCGTATGAAGACACCAAGAAGATCCTTCACCTGAAATATGGTGATGAAAACCAGATCATACAAGCTCATGTCGATTATCTGGAAAACCTCCCACCGGCTCGAGACCCCACACCGCAAGCTCTCAGCGACTTATTTATTGACTGCAACAGCCGCATCCAGTCACTTTCCGCGTTCTCGACTCCGCGTTCTCGACTCCGGAAGTCAATCAAGCTTTATTTCCCAGTCGCTCATCGACAGATTGCAACTAGAAGTCATCTGTGAGCAAGACGTGACAGTCCGAGCTTTTGAATCCTCCGATTCCGTGAATGCTTCCCGACGCTTGGTTCGCGTCACCATTGCCAGTTTTACCACCCAATTCTCTACGTCCATAATTGCCTTCGAGTCACACAACAAATACTCACCACATCCAACCGTGCAACGTGTTCCGTACACTGGGACCGTTGGTGACTTGACCCTCGCTGACCCGCCAGATGAACCCGACAATTTGCCTATTGAAATCTTGATCGGACCTGACTTTCACTCGAAGATAGTCAAAAAAGAAAGCCCTATTCCCGTGACGGACACTCAAGTCTTCATTCCGTCGTACCTGGGTTGGATCCTTCATGGGACAAACACAAATGTCATTGTTCGCACCGTACTGATTAACAACATCTGTACCACACTTACCACCTTTTGAAGAGTGCCTGCACCATCTTTGGGACCTCGACACGATTGGCATCAACACTGATGATGTCCACACCACCATAACGGCGCGCGATCGGGAGATCCTGAAGAATTTCTCCGACACCTTCGAGCTTCAAGACCGTCGTGGTGTAGTTGCTTTGCCATGGAAACCAAATGTCCAGCTGACATCCGACAACTACCACACTGCAGCTCGCCGTTTTGCTGCTCTTCGTAGACAATTTGCTGGAAAACCCGACTTCCGCTTACTGTATGAAGATGCCATGT
>JAVBJR010000185.1:0-4751 GCA_031546965.1 Dysgonomonas sp. | reverse complement strand
GAAATAATTGTATTAATTTCAAAACCTGGACCATATCTAATTCATGGAACCCAATTTTTGACATGAACTAAATCTGGGCTAGTTCTGGGAGCCCAGATCTAGTTTGATATAAATTTGATATCACTTTTCCATAAGGGTTCTGATATGCATGCATCTGTTCTTAAAGCTCAGAAAAGTTGAACTTAAATGTTACTTACTGTAAAACCTTCAAGTGAAGCTCACCTGTATTTGAAGTGCACCTATAATAGATGTGCATCTATAATAGAAGTGCACCCCGTAGGAAGATTCGAAAAATAGATGTGCATCCTCTAATTGAAGCGCATCTGTAATAAAAACGTGCCCCTTGACAGCAACAGTTTGATTATTTAATTCATTTCAATTTTGTAGTCATGAATTACATTAAAATAACATTGTTGCATTAACTGAAAGGTTCGTGATTCGAGTCTACCAATTGGTGTTCGCTATTGTGAAATTCCACAAATGCCTAAATTATAGCTCTATTGACACAGCATTTAGTACTAAATGCAAAATGTCCTGCCTGATATCCATCTATTTATAACTGTCATGAATCTTTATTTCAACCGTTATGCAGATAGATGCTTATTAACTGTATTCAAGGGGATGTTCTTAGGTAATTAAGCAGGAAATCCCAATCGCTCGTTATGGAATGAATACTTAGCATCTTCAAAGCTAGTCATTATTTTTGCCAATATGTCGTCAGTGGCTAAATTCAATTTTCATCCAAAAACACGACATTTATTCGGATTTTTTATTGGTGTCCATCATCATATGAACATATTGTAATAATGTAGCCTGCTAAGCCAGGTTATAATAATTACATTTGTTACATTTTTAACCTATGCATTCTATAATATAATAATCTGAGTCTTGGAATCATGATATTGGACGGAGATTCAACGCAACCAGGTATTATTTTAACAATTTGAGTTATTATCAATTTTTAAAGCTCCAAATAAAAACATTAGCCAAATTGCTGCCTCCCCGACAGGGAATCGAACCCTGGTCTCCCGCGTGACAGGCGGGGATACTAACCACTATACTATCGAGGACACGTTAGCGTTCGATTGTTAATTCTAATATAAACTTGCTGATATCTTCACTACCTGAGTTTTATATCAGGTAAGTGATAAGTTGAAAGTGTCAAAGACAGTTACAGATAGTAAAACATTTTCTACACACATCTAGATAAATCCATTTATACTACAAGGAACTTTAATATTATCAATCACCCATAATTAAAAGAGAACTGACACGGTTTTGTAAGGTACCCTGATAATCGGCTAGTAAGTAGTTATCGTGTCTCTTATAACACTGGCTAAAGCAGAAATCGATTAAAAATTGAAACAAAAAAGTTATTAGCGTTTTACAGAATGCGCGGCCAAAGCGTTTCCATGGAAACGGCACTGAAAACGGCAATGGGAATCGAGCGGCTTGCGAGCGGCTACGAGTATAGGGCGCTCATTGTACGCCTCGCGTGAATCATGTCAACGGCGGGAGAGCCGAGTTTTCAGGATTGGCTGAGCTATGATTGGGCGGGGCTTCAATGCATTCGTTTGCATTTGGAAATGCAGTTTCTACTATGACGTCATTCACAAGGATGTCATTGGTTGAAGACGTTTCATTCGTTTTGGTGCAACCGGCACTTCATACTGCACTATTGTGACAGCACAAGGTAAATCGCTAAAACGCTAATTAACTTTTTTTCTTCAATTTTTAATCGATTTCTGCTTTAGCCAGTGTTATAATGGACACAATAACTACTTACTAGCCGATTATCAGGGTACCTTACAAAACAGTGTCAGTTCTCTTTTAAAGCTACATTATCTTTGTTGCCCACCTATTTGTTATCTTGGTAAACAGTTAAATTATGTCCAACCGGTGATGATCAACGATGTTAGAACACTTGCGTTGCGCCTCTGTGGTCTCCATATCCTAGGTGGTGCATCTGCATGCTGAATTGTGTCCTTAGCCTCGGAAGCAAGCGTGCTTACCTGTAGTCCATAGACCCTAATTATATTTAATAACTTTGATGGCAAAGTTGAATGGATTTCAAGGTTGTTAGTTTCAAATATGGGATTTTAAATGTATGTTGGGTTTGTCTTCCTGCAACAGTCCGCCATTTTGCTACTCTATGCCCCTGCCAATTGGAATGGTCGTGGAATAGGTTAATTCCTTGCAGCTCACGAGTGACTGCTTCACAATTCCCAATTGCACACGAATTTACGAAATCAGTTACAATAGCAAGTCCAGCATATACATATAATATGTGTCGTTGCCTGCCGTTTTGAAATTGTTTATAAGGCAGCATCCTGTCGATAGAAAGCGCACATGGTCATGGTCGGGATAAGAAGCTCTTTTAATATGTAAATGTGCCATTCTCATTGAGACCATATACAAGCAATTAAATGTAACAAACTTTACAATTCAAAACTACAGCACAATAAGCAGCTAGTAGTCTCTGTGGCGCAATTGGTTAGAGCGTTCGGCTGTTAACCGAAAGGTTGGTGTTTCGAGTCCACCCAGTGACGAAAATATATTGATGCACGCAACAAATACCTACGGCATGGTTTTAATAATGTAAATTTCATTATAAATTGTTAAATGTGTCAGAATTTCAATATAATTTTACTAAGCACACAGAAACGTATAATGTCGATCTAGGATTGAACTCTACATTTAAGCATATTCCGTTTAACCGCGATTTGAAAATCCCATACATATTATATGCACAGAGAAGTATACATATACCATGCGGTAAATTATAAAATGCATCCATCAGCTGTAAACTGCAAAATTGTAAAATGTTGTCCAAATTAATCACTTTCTAATAAAACAAGCAGTAACACTGCCACAACCAGGATTCGAACCTCGGTTATTGCAGCCACCCCTTACAGAAAATAATTTCTGGCTGGATCAGAACTGAACAATCCAGATCTGGTTCCTGATTTGAAATGCACAGACCAGGTTCTGCTATATCCAGTACAAATCATTCAGATCTGTTATCAAATCATATCCTTAGCATACATTTTGGACTAATAAGCATAATTTATTATTCATTACTTGAGACCGCAATTGGCACATTATTGGGACATTACCTTAATGTTCATAAAAAAAATGTGAATTCAAATGCAGGCAAAATCTGAACGATGATTAACTCTGTAACAAAGCAACATGATTGATAATTACGTTACTTTTGAAACCTAGTACAGTTATGCAGTTGTCATAAACAATGCAAATCAGCAATCAGAAAAGGTGTACTTCCAAATTGTTTTGTTTACCGTAAAGTGCTGTAATAGTTCCCTTGGGAAATTATTTGGTTTTCACGTTTTTTGGCTCAGAATTCAGAAATCCAAATAATTTCCCCTATCCAAATAATTTCCCCCTCCAAATTTTAGGAGTTAATAATCAGTCCTCAACCTGACCTATTGTCATTATAACATTGAAAACCGATGTTACCTAGTGTCAGTATTTAGTCCACCGGGCCAAACAAAACTAATTTATAACTCACATTGAGGTCCCCACACTGAATTTATAGCAGAGCGATTAACAGTAGTTTGATTATTTTGGAAACCATTTAAGTTCCCCTACCCTTTCAATTTCCCCAGGGGAAATTATTTGAGAGGGATATAATACAGCACTTTACGGTACAAGCATTCAAATGAACAAAAAACATCAAATCCCATATCCCCGCACCCCTGTAGAAGTGTCATCACACTCATGGAGCATAATCATACAGAAATATCTACAAATTGAATTCCCATTTATTTGGCATAATATACAGATTATATTTGCAAAACGCAGACACAAAGATTAAGTCAACTGCTTTTATAAGTATGTTTTCTTGTATAAGTATATACATGTAAAAGGTAGTTGCAGTTTCGAAATGCATCACACGCCTGGATGTCTGTATATTTCCCTGATTTCACTGGACCTGACTGATCTGACCGAATCTGCCTGATCTGCTTGAATCTAGTATATCTAATCAGACCAGTGAGATCAGATCTGAGGGTGCAGTTGGAATTTGATCTGATTTGGATATACCTTTTGTGTAAGGGAAAATTCAATTTACTAACCACTAGATGATCACAGCTACATACAACAGCCAACGATGTAGCCTCAAACATTTCCTTATGTTTTAATTACTTCACGGCCATCTGTCAGGGAAATGGTGCAATGGTATACGAATGTCTCGTCAAATTGCACCCACATGTTGTATGGACCGCATCAAACTGATTTTTTACACCTTAAGTTGTTCACATATGATCAAAATATTGTCATGGCGTAATCAGATTAGATGCCATAAATCGTTTTAACACATTAAAAATGATGCAGATCGATGTAGCCTAATCCACGTACGTTAGGGATTAAATTTATATTATTGTTACATTTTATGACCCTATTGCCGTGTGGCCCGTTGGTCTAGGGGTATGATTCACGCTTTGGGTGTGTGAGGTCCCGGGTTCAAATCCCGGACAGGCCCTTGTCGTAATGCTAACATTTCGTTTATGCTTTGGAAGCATTTTTATAGGTTAAATGTGCCCTTCAGATTGCAACATTTAAAAACAATTCCACATGAACAAACTTAACATTGAGGCCGTTTCCATGAGCAGGCTTTCCTGTAGGAATGTGATGTTGCCATTAGCAACAGTATTTGTGATGTCACATATTGTCCAGCATGCACCTAGCCCAATGCTGGACAATGTGTGACATCACAAATACTGTTGCTAATG
>JAVBJR010001241.1:0-3836 GCA_031546965.1 Dysgonomonas sp. | reverse complement strand
ATGACAATATTATCTGGTGAACCGTTGCAGTTAGGACCGTAGTTCCAATTTGAAGGTTGTAGAGGACCACAAAATTAGTGTAATGAACCGCGTTTCATAATTTCTGGGTCATACTATGAATTTATTTGGAGTTATCCCGATCCTGTGCTACCCTAGTAGCAGCTTCCCTGCGGGTGGTTTTCACTGCATGTCATTTGTGATGAAAGTAATGAAGGGAACGTGCGCGTCATGAGAGACAGGTAAATCGACTTAAATCCTGTGTACGACAGACATTGTTTCTGTCAACAATTGCACACATGTTGTTGTACAAAGTGTTGCTGTTTGTGTATGGGTTATGAGGTGATATGCGGAGCATCCAAATATCATATCGCACCTGACCAATGACGTCACTTGCAATGTGGGCGCAGTGCCTGCTGTGCAACGGTTGCAACCATGATTCCAGCACAAATTGGAAATGTGGTGAAAGTGGACAGCATGGTTTAATGAGTGCACAAAACGCAATCGCAGCAGTTTAATAGCGTCATGACTGCTTCTGTGTATGAGTGCCAAAGCCGCGCTTTGTAGCTAGAAAAGCACATACACAGTTCCGCACACCACGTCAAGCGCCGTGGGTTGTGGTGACAGGTGAAACCAGTATTGTTTACGTGGGTGAGATGCGCGTGATCAATAGTAAGTTTTCACTGGTATAACTGTTTTGCATTATCATTTTTTGGCAAATATGTAGTTTATGGTCGCACACCAGAACATGGTGAAAGCACTGAAAATAAAGACGTTCATTTAGCTCATCTTGTTACCTGTTAATTACAGGTATTTCAATACTCATAGGGGTGCTCTGTGTAGTCTGGATTTTTCTAAGTTGTTGCACAGAGTTTTCAATAGGTGTGGCACATCAGATATGAAATATACAGCCGGTCTCCAATTTAGTTGATAAAAAATGGACCGCCTTCTTTAGAGCGTGGGGTTTTGGATTAGAACAGAGTGGTTGGGCCGCCACGCAGGCACCCACCCAACCCCAAACACCCACTAAACAACTACCGCCCCAATTTTAACACAAAACAACGCCACCCCGGCTGTATGTACTTTTTTACAAGCCGCAGGGAGAAATACATCCAGATTTTCTACAATTTGTTGAGGATGACTTTGTCTTGGCACTTATGAATGAATCACAAAGGCAGATCTTCGAGAAATATGGAAATACAGTGATTTCTATCGATCAACGCATTGTACAAATCGGTATGGCATTGAACTAACTAGTTTAATCATTAAAGATGACAACTGGGAGGGATTACATGTCGCCTTCCTCTTTTCAAATAGGCAAAATGAGGCTGTGTTCAGAACATTCTTTTCTGAGATAAAAAAAGAGGATTGTACCACATCCACAAACGTTTATGTCCGATGATTACCCGGCATTTTATAATGCATGGGAATCAGTTTTTGGGCCAGTGTTGTATCATATTTTATGTGTATGGCATGTGAAGCTTGCATGGGGATCATATATTCGCACAGTTAAAACACCATTGAAAAAGGCAGCAGTATTACTGGACCTGTCTGCAATGCAAGAAGAAATGGATGAAAAAGCGTTTCAGATTTTACTTCGTGCTAATGTGAAGAAGTTCCTAGTTGATCCAGATACCCATGAATTTGGAAGATATCTTGAAACACATTATAGTCATCGACCGAAGCAATGGGCCGGGTGTTATAGGAAAGGAGCCAAACTAAATACAAATATGACCGTTGAAAGATGGCACAATGATTTAAAATATTATAGTGATTTTGATGGAAAAGTTGGCATACGACTCGACACTGCAATAACCAGCTTGATGAATTCACTTCAGAAAAAAACTAATGGGAAGGGCAGTATCATTGGTGCGTGGAAAACTTGCAAGAAGGCTTCTGCTTTGCGGCAGCGACATGTGCTAAGTGAAGCAATGCCATTAGACACTGTTATGCCAGATGGGAATCAAAAAATATGGCATGTACCATCAACATCTAGACTAGAAATTTATTCTGTGGAACAAATTTTTGTGTGCCCGAATGCTACATGTAATTTAAAATGCACAGTATGCAATCACTGTATACACGAGTTTGTCTGTTCTTATCCAGATAGCAGAATAATGTACAATATGTGCAAACACGTTCACCTTGTGTGTCGCCTGATTAATGCCACAAATGAGATTGTGAATGCGGAAAAAACACTGGTGACACGAATGTACAACTTGTAAGTGCCCAAGACAATCATATGGCAAATGATATATGTGAACTGGATACAATTTCTGTTGAACTTGAAAAACGTGCACGATCCAAACCAATGGAAGTTCGGAAACAAGAAATACACACCCAGTATCAAAGTATTCTTACAGAGATCTTGCAGAGCACAACAGAAGAAGAATTAGACCAATATGCACAAAGCTTTAGTGCATTGAAACTCAGCTTGGCTGCCATTAAAGCCAGAAATAAAGTCCTTCTGCCACCTACACATGGTATTCGAATTCCAAGAAACAAAAACATTGATTCTTAACGGAAACTGTATGCCATCAAGAAAAAAAAGCCAAAGAAGCATAATCCTAAGTTTCTTCATCCAGGTGACACAGCAATTCGAACAATTTTGGAAGCAAGACAATTTCATGGGTATAATAATCACATTTTAGAAATTATCACATTCTTTGCTTTTATAAATATATTTGGTTGCATGTTGCAGAGAGAAAATGTACTGAAAGATAATGCTGTACATATGACATCATCCTTTATTTAATAACAAGTATTTACAAAAACCTTATTTGCTGAAATTGTATATCCATTATAATTATACCAATGTCTAGTGTAATTTATGCATACTATTTTATCTATTTCAGGTCCTCATAATGCTTGCAACAACTGGTTCATGCTGTCTCAAAATAATAATAATCTTTTAACATATACACATAATAGTTTTTGATATTTCTGAATTTCTTAATAATTTTTTGAGAAAAAAAATCATATATACCTTGTACTGTGGGGCCACCGAGAGAAGACAGTTGCCTGGGCCACAGATGGGAGGAATAGTCCAAATGGAGGGGGGATGGTCATCCACTGATAGGGAGTTTTCTGGCGCCCAGGTGCAAGCCAAATACCACCCCCCCCCCTTCATTTGGATCATTCCTCCCCTCTGCGCCCCAGGCAACTGTCTTCTCTCGGTGGCCCCACAGTAGTCTATTTCTTCATAATGAATAAATCTAGAATATTGTAGATTGCTTTTTTTCGATTTGAAATAAGTTGCTAATGCCGGTAAAACAATAATTGATTTGGCGCAAAAGCGCGTGATTGGTGGTGAGAGCCACCAAATCAGAGCGGTACTTCATGTGCTGGCTGACGCATGCACAGTCACAGGTCAAGGAGCAAGGTTGGAGCAGGCTGCAGACGCTAGTATGAAACCTAAACAAAACCCAAGGGGCCAAAGTTACATGTAAAGTAAGTTATACCAGATTTTGGGTGAGGCTTGAGGGTGGGGGTAGGGCTTATGTAGGGGCGAAAGGGGGGTTTCAAATCCGCCCAGGGTCGGTAGGAACTGAACAGGCCAAGGGTCTCGATTTTCTTTTCATTTTATTTAAGTGTTTCATACCCGTTGTCCAAGAACCCAAATACGTGTATTCCTTTACTATCTCTATCTCCTCCCTCTCCCATACCCACTTCTCCACTTTTGTTTTCTTCCCTTCTTTCTTAAAAATCTGTATTTTCGATTTGTTTATATTAAGCGTTAACTTCCACTTTTTCAGGTATCTCTCCAAACAATTTATCATATTTTGCACCTTTTTGGGGTCTTCAGCTACGAATATCATGTCATCCGCATATGCTAACAC
>JAVBJR010000242.1:0-3875 GCA_031546965.1 Dysgonomonas sp. | reverse complement strand
CTGTTAGTTAACATTTGACATTACAGCAGCTTTGTGTTTTAAAATAAAAAAAGGCTAATACTTTCCGGATAGCCTACGTAAGATGAAAGGCATCAAAAAATCACTGCTATAATAAAGTTGGATTGCGAAATTGCTAACGCATTTCATGAAAGTGTATATGTATATATAGATTTGGAATTATCAGTTTTCCTGTAATTCAAGCCAAATAGGTGGGTGACCTCCATTTCACTATAAAATTTCTTAAAGTTTGGTTTTTGTATCCTTTTCAGTATGTATAATGAGTGCATAGGCTCCATATCTCGGCTCATTAGCGAATTTACAGTATAGGATTAATTAACACTAGTTTCTTCATCACTATGATTTACAATACAGTGGTATGTTAATGTATTTTTCATTGCAGGTGAGGTTAATAAGTCATAACTACGTTGAAAGAATTGAAACAACAGTATCATCACTAACGGGTTGTGGGCTCTTCACGTTAAAACGCTCAACAATTCTTGCGGTGAATACTTTCAAAGTGTTTAATTTCACGGTGGCTTTATTTTGCGATATTCGCGCAACTTCAATTTTCCGTGAAAATTTATGCGAACCCAAGGTTTCACACACGTCAAATTTTAGATTTCCTGTTGACTATTTTGTTACCAAAACCCAATTCCACAATCTTCGAAACCACCAATAATCATATCGGCCTTTAATTTAATATTAAATGCATATGCTTAATTGTACTTATCCATACCGCGAAAATAAATTCACTGCTAAAGGCCTAAAATTAATTTACCACGAAAATTTAGCTGCACGAAATCAAAGTGTTTAAAGTAGTTTAACAGAAATATTAATAAATACATTTGCAAACATGAAATAATTTGAAGTCTCCATTTTAAAAACGGAGTTCGATTGTCGCCAACTCAAAATGGGTTATGCGATTTAGACGCAGATTAGCGAATTGCGAGAATACGCTGCTGAGAAAAATCTAAGAAGGGGTAGCTTCATTGGTCGTTTTCACTGTACTGCCCATACGAGTTCACATTTACGAATTTCCCTTTATTTTCGTTTGCCACGTCTGCGAACGAGGCAATTTGAACGAGATCATTGAAATAATATATTGAATTAGTATTGTTATTAATTCGTATTAAAATTTCTTGCCAAAGAAAATTAAAAGTGATTAATACCAAAATAATATCTTATTTTTCCTGTAATACTATGTAAAGATTGCTTAGGATATCCTACCACAAGAATATTGCACAACAGTGATCGATTCTACGAACAAAAACGTTACAACCAAAAGTTATTTAAAATGGTGGGAAATTGGATTGTATCAAATGTCACAGCATTCTCTGTTTAACGGCTTTAACTCAACTGCGGCCTAGGTTTTGTCATGGCTGCATTTCCTTTTTATTTAGTTTAAATTTGTAATACAAATTGGCAAAATTTGAAAAGTTGTTTATATGCAAACCAGTAAAAAATATTATTTTTAAATTAATTAATACTTTTTTATTATTCCTTTTACAGCAATTTTTGAAATGCGGCCAAAGTTATGTCGCACATTACATGCGCAATCCATTTTTGAATGTGGCGTCATAAATGGATGGATGTGTGTTGGTGGACTTCCAAAATGTTGCCTGCATAACAATAGCCGTTATGTGAAACAGTTGGGCAGTGAATGCAACTTACAAGAACAAACAATTAAGCTACATTATTATACTGTTGTCATTGCAAGACCAAATTCGAATGTTTTCTACAACTTGTTCAACTTAGTTATTTCTGCGAAATTTACAGTCAGACTAATAGCTTTAAAGCTGCATGAAGGAAAATAAATTACTTTCAGTGAATGTTTCAAGTCAAATAGTCGATAGGACACATAATTAAGTATATAGGCCTACAGGACGAGTTTTATGTGTGGGTCCCATTTATGAAGTAAATATTCACAACAGGTCAAAAAGTTTATAGGAGTGAATAGGAAGTGTTGTATGTCGATCCCATAATGGTATCGCAAGTGACTTTTGACGTCATTTTCAAGGTCATCCGTTCTAACTTTTCAACAATTGAAGATAAGACAATTTCGAATTGGGCGCTTGAAAGAGCACATCCGATTTAGTTAATACAAATTAATTTCAGAAAGTTTGGTACATTTATAAACCATAGAGAAATTTTTGAAATAATGCCTGCTGTGCGCTACAGTGAAGCGACACCTCGTTTGCTAAGGGTTGTAAGAGGTGGACCACTTGGCATATTTGACAATAAACCAGACAAATGTAGCAGCAACTAGTCCTAGGTGCAAACCCTTAGTAAGTGAGGCATTACATCACTGCAGCGCACAGCATTCAGAATGAAGCCCCGCATTTCTAAAATTTCTTTACGGTTTCATGAATGCACCAAACTTTCAGATATTAATTTTTAATAACTAAATCGGATGTGTTCTTCAAACCTCTAATTCGAAATTGTGCCCTATCTTCAACGGTTGAAAAGTTAGAACACAGGTGACCTTGAAGATGACGTCATAGGTCACAGGAAAATAATAATAATTTGCGAAATGTTTTCTTTTTTCAGGTTGGTAGTGCCATACTATCGTACACTCTTATTTTATATGGAGTATAACACACGTACAACTAGATCTAATTATTGTTCAAGAGAGTAAATGCAAATCTCAAGAGCGAAATTCGAATGACAGCTGCTACAACAAATTTCTCATCACATGGAACAAATGTATACCTTTGAAAATATAAATTAAACTTGACAATGCATAAACGCGTGCCTTTCATTGGCGCTATATAGAAGATCTGGTTTTAGTGCTCAACATGCAACTCCAATTTAAACGTGTTCGCAGCAAGTATGTGTATTGTGAGATTACGCCGATGACGAAAATTGAAGCGGGGTAGCTTTATGGGTTGTTTTCACTGCACTGCCAATACGTTCTAAAATATAATGTACAACTACATAAAGATATTGTCCAGCCATTCTGGGAACAATTGTACTAGTCTAATCGTAAGAATCCTAAATAATTTCCCTAGTGAAATAAATGGGGGGGGGATTAAAACACCACTTTACGGTAGTCGGCAAATCATGATAATTGCAACGACCAATTTCTTGAACATGCCATTTGCCGATATTAATTGGCATTAGAAAAATGGAACCCTGTTTGAAATAGCCATCACTGTGATGAGCCATATATAACATCACACGTGGTGGTTTGTTGTGGCTTGTTGTGGTAACCATCACAGACCACCACTTGTGATGTATTATGGCCCATCACAGTGATGGTTATTTCCAATAAAGAAATGTGCGATTTTCTCTTTGTGAAGTGCTTAATTGACCGTAATAGTACCAGTCATATAACATTTAAATTGCTTCTTGTATGTCAGTAGGAATTTATGGCTTTGAACCACGTGTATAAAATTAGAGCCGTTCTATGGAAATGTCAATATCACTTTGCTACATACGTAATACCCTTTCATACACTCTTGATAATACTAGTCATGAGTCGATATTTTTCAATTTAGATAAATGCCAATGCATGGATCTCGAGCTCTTCATGAGTCTATTGAAAGTGTTTACTTTATTACACCGCTGCAAATCGATGACAGTGCGTATAAAAACCCGAGCATTCCTAACATAATAGTGGACATTATTAGTCAGAAGGGAGACGATAGTGATACACTGCGAAAATGGCTCGTAATCAAGAAAAAGTAGGCTGGAATACGATCAAACTCAACATAGGACTGAAATTAGTTATCATATTGTCATTGTTCTACGGAATTGGCACCACACAATTCCATAACTTTCCTAAAATCTGCAATATGTGGAAGCTATTTCAAATAACTTTTGCGATTTTAATTACTATATCCAATATTTGCGTTTGTGCGATATTTATATACGCA
>JAVBJR010000121.1:0-4547 GCA_031546965.1 Dysgonomonas sp. | reverse complement strand
TAAATAATATTTCAAAATAAAAGGAATAACTACAGGTTTATAAAACAATTCTCTTAATATTTACCTTAATAATAATACTGTCATTTAACATAAGTGAAATGATTTGTGACCAAAGGATAAATATTGTACCTCACCATTACAATAGTATTGTAAAAAATGGTGGCCAGATTTGACCAATTGAAATTGAAATTTTTAATGAAAATCATGATTTTTAATTTCATTTAAATTTAAATAATAATAATAATAATAATAATAATAATAATAATAATAATAATAATAATAATAATAATAATAATAATAATAATAATAATAATAATAATAATAATATAAAACAATTCGGTGATTTCAAATATATAATGTTATTTTAATGTAAATATTGCAGTTAAGTATTTTTTATTAATAAGACTTTATTTTACAAATATTATAACTTTGTTAGGATTTAAATTGGGGGAAATTAATTATTTTTTGAATAATCAACAGCATTTTTCGGTGCGCCATCTAGCGTCGGTGGTGAGAAACATTTCCAGTTTACTTGTAGCTTATGTTTAGTCGGGTATTAATATTAATTTTTATAACTTATTTTTTTTTAAATTTGACAAGGGAATTTGTTACATGATGGATGAAGATGATAGAAATAATTACTTTATAATATACTGTTCACAATAACATTGTTATATAATAATAGTATATAATAATTGTTGCAATGTGGGAAAATGAAGTTAGTTCCCATCTGGTGAATGCAACACGGGTAGAAGAAATATTTGAGGTGTTGTGTAATGATAATATACTGTATATAATAATAATAGTGATACACATGGCGTGCCATTTCTTTTTATCTTGAAAATTGACGTTTCATTCAACGAAATCGAGGTTAAAGTAACGTGTGACGTCACTCGTTACGCTTCGCAATTACTGGGAATTTATTTCTTATGTCATTATGATGTGAGAAATAAGATAACACTTCAAATTAAGGCGCAGTTTTCTATCATTTATATCCCATGTAATAAAGATTATTCATGCAAGTGTGTACTATGCTCACTCAGCTTTAAAAATAGTAGGCCTAGTTTTTTACATTTCTGAATTTACTGCCGTGATTTCATTTGCGGAAATTTAAACAGACCGTAATGTTTGCAGAGTAAATTACACATAGTAAATGATGTACTATAATTTGTAGGGTGTGATTTCATATTTTATGGCTCTTGTAACGAAAAATGATACGGTTTTCTATGTTGAAAAAAAGTTTCTCACTTCTAATACCAGGTGGCGCGCAGAAAATGCTGTTGATTCGAATCGCCATGTGTATATGAACATTTTCAATCCATTTATAAAGAAACATTGCATTATTATATGTGCTAGTTGACTGTAAAAGAAGGATTATTATTTTAAATGGTCCCCAATTAAAAATTAATTAGTTGTGACGTCATTCTCGCAGCTGATTGGCCAAACTGAGTTTTTATCGTGTTATTGATTGGTCCATACACGTTAATGACGTCACAATAGCGATCGATATTTTTAAATGGTCCTCGATTGAAAATTAATTAGTTGTGACGTCATGCTAGCAGCTGATTGGCCAAACGGTGTTTTTATCGAGCTATTGATTGGTCCATATACGTTAATGACGTCACAATAGGGATTTAAAAGTTTATTGCGCTGTAAAGAGTGGAAATGCGGTGATTTGATGCGTAAAAATAAATGAAATAAATTGAAAGAAAAACAGGAAAATACCATCTGGACTGTGACAATAATGGCAGTTTGTTTTGTTTTTTAAACATACAAATAGACGAAAAAATATACTTTTTTATGTTCTAAATTAGCTAGAGGAAACTGTAAATGCATAATGTCCGGATTGGTTGAAATGTCACACAGTACGGTTTCCTTTTTATAAGTAGACCGTTACTTTAACCTGTAATGACGCGATAATGCGCAGTGATGAGTTTTTTCAGGTTGGTTTCCGGTTAATTTTCGTTTTTTGAAAGGGGAAAGAATTCGGTTCGAATTCCATTGCACGTAAATCCATCGTGTGCAAGTTTTTATTGCGCGAGTTAGTTACGGCTGCGAGTCACGTGACATACTCTTGCGCGCAACTTTGTCTTCAGCAAGTTTGTTGCACGATTTGGGTTTCGTAAAATTTTTTACTGTTTTCACGCACGAATTCGACGAAATTCCTCGTGAAGTTGGTTTTCCCACATGATGAAGCTCACTAATGAGTTTCCCAAGCGTGCCAATCCTATTTTTCATGCTTCCACCTGTTCCACGTTGAAAATAAAAACATGAAATTTAAAAATTATGGGAAAACTGCTGTCACGGCAAAGCTCCGCCCACAAGGCGTTAAAGCGCTATCGGCTTATCTGCTGCCAAATCGTGATTGATGGGTTTATCAAGCGTGACAATGGAAGGTGGGCGGATCTGTTCCGGTAGAGAAACTGCAACCTAGAAACGGTTCTTTGACAGGATGCAGATTCGCCGTTCCATGTTTTATTTATTTATTTATACATTCACGCCCCAGTTTCGTAGATTATGGTGTGAATTACTTCCACTGTTGCATTACAAGCTCTGATGTATAATAAAAAAATTATTAACGCTGTTTTTTTCAATTTACTTTAGTGTAGTCCAAGATTTCATGAACCGAAAACGATCGTCACGCAACTTGCTTACATTTACATTTAATGTCAGTTTTTGCGAGCATACTAAATGCTTAGCTTATTTACTTGGCCGTAAAATTACGTGGTTTCAACGTTTTATTGTAGTATTTTCACGGATGGGTATGGTAGTACGTAAATAGACTAAATACATGATTATAAAAATATAAAACGTTCTCGTGCAACTTTCTTGCATGGGCATTCTTGTCTTGCAACATCGAAGCCGTGCAATATGGTATTCCCTGCCTGGAGCTTCGCAAGATATTGCGTATCGGTTATTCTCGTACAAGAATCTTGCAATTCGAAACTACATTTGTAGTTCCGGCGTTGTTTTCCATTGTTTTCCAGCCGCCATTACACCAGTCAGCTGTCGGTTTCAAATTTTTCTTTCTTGATTCATAGATCCATTTGCTGCATTCAATCTACTATCTTCAACCAAAATTCCCATTGAAATAACAGATTAATTATATCATTTCATTATTAAAATCTGAACAAATACATTTTTATAAATAGGCCTAATTAAAAATTATTTATTCTGCAGGAATTGTTTAGGTCAAAATCCAATCCAGATGACTATTGTTGCTTTATAATCTGGTTTGGCATGTGCAGGATGGTCATGCATGTGACTTGGTCATAATTTTAATATAGAAAAATTTAAATAGTGATTTTTGTTGAATTTTAAGATTGAATGCAGCTATTGAATATTGGTTTGTTTATATTAGTAATTGAGTTGTGAATATTATGTGTACATGTTTATTAAAGGACTAATTACATTTATGTGTATATATGACAAACTGACAGTTTGTTGATTTTAAAGAGTTGAATGTTCTTTCCAGATGTATTGACTGTTTTCCTTTAAGAGTAAAGACATATGCAAGACATGTGTGCAGTATATTTTCTAGTAAATACAAAGTAAACAAATAACAATTGTGTGTGTATGGTATGTTATTTCTGTATATGCAAGGTCTGATGCAAGGTCAACAAGTATGGATGGCATATGGCCAAGAATTTGTTTTTAATTACATGTCCCACCCTTTAAAAAATACCAGCTGTTTTGTAGTACAGTATATTCTCAGTAAAATATCTGATAATAAGATGACAAAATAAACTTGATTAGACATGTAAATTAAAGTTTTTTTTTTATAGTTTGTGCTTATAAAATATATAATTTGAATTTGATCCAAGATATTCTATTTTTCTAATATGTATCTGACTACACAGCTCATTGTTTTAAAAAAATGCATGAAATATAATCTTTACAGTGTTGAGTGACATGGTTTCCACATCATGGATTCAAATATCAGTTTGAAGTGATAGTACTTTAATATCTACATAGTAGGAAAATGTGTGCCAAATTTTGTTTGGTATTCTTCCAGTATTTTCAATGATGTACTAAAATTAAAATGCATACTATAATAACATTTTGTTTCATGAAATTATGTTTATTGCAGATTGACAAAGATGGCAGTGGACATATTGAATTGGCCGAATTAAAAGAAGCACTGGACTTGTGTGGATTTAAAATCCCTCAATGGAAAGTGAGACAGATGATAGATGAATATGACCTGGATAAATCAGGACCTGGAAAAGGAAAAATGTCATTCACAGAATTCCAGTCTGTAAGAAAAAACACAAATGGAAATTTGATTCATGATTCACTTTCAAAATATACATGTTCAAAAATTTGTACTGTACATACCAGGGTGTCTACTGATAATACTGATGATAAAGTCATGATATTTCATGTCATTGTCAGAACAATTTGTCTTTTTTTTAAGTGAAGCAACATTAAATTCCTTAAATTCCAATATTTTATGTATTATATTCGTGATAATCCTGATAAGGCTTAAAGGTGAACTGACAAGGTTTTGTAACAACCCATGATATTCGGACTGTAGAAAGAATGGT
>JAVBJR010000553.1:0-3463 GCA_031546965.1 Dysgonomonas sp. | reverse complement strand
TACTAACACCTCATGCCACCCCTAATGTTTACAAGGTTTTCCACCAGAGGGAGCATTTATCAGTTTCCCTATTAGCTGAAGGAAGTCTCAGCAAAGGGGAAATGTAGGCTGGCATACTCTCCCCTCCTCATCCACTCTTGGTGATATTTATTCCATAACAGTATTTTCTGTAATTTAATTTTCCATATATTGAGCTAATTTTATTCCGAATTCACAAATGAATTCCATCTGTTCAACAATTCTTTCATAGTCACAGTGTGCACACCACTGGCCACTGTGCGGATTTTTATCATGTCACACTACTCTGTCAATCATAAGTTCACCCTTTGTTTTACCACAGATGAAACAAGGAACATGAATTATTACACAACATTGCTGATCATCCAATATATGGATTACATCTGCTGTCATACTGCACAGTATTATTTATGTTTTATTACAGTTTATATGTTGTCCTGCATATTAATATGCAATTGTTAAATGTTTTTCCCAATTGTTTATACACACCTTCCATACCTTTACATGTCCATTGCTTTCATGTTTTCTTGTACCACTTCCGATTCATATTTTTCCATCATGCAGGTTCGACTGTATTTCGTCATTTCGTTCATTACCTGGTTTGCCAACCTCCTCAGCAATATGTGACCAGGTGTGTTTTACTTTCGCCCGGTTGCTGTGGTCTGGGTGCATTTTATCATAGATAAATTCTCGAACAAACACAGCATTTATGAGTTGTTCTTCAAATGATGATGGGTTGTCACCGGCATCCCCCATGTTGCCACACTCAAGCAGTACGCGCCACTGTGCAGCTACACTCGATCCGGACTCAAGGTTATAAAAACGATGATTGGTTGGTGGGCGAGTGTTGGCTGGGTTGGCTGGCCACATAACGGCCAGTGTGACGTGATACCCAATATTGAGCCTTCGATGTAACCCAAAATGCATGTTAGGCTCGATGTTGGGTATCACGTCACACTGGCCGTTATGTGGCCAGCCAACCCAGCCAACGCTCGCCCACCAACCAATCATCGTTTTTATAACCTTGAGTCCGGATCGAGTGTAAGTACACATTTTCGTATTCCACCAATACCGGTTCACGACGCGTCACTACCGCCGCACGCGCTCGCTCGCTGCACGCGCTCGCCGCACGTGCTCGTTACACGTCATGACGTCAAATTGTTCCCATACGACGCACCACCTGACGGATGAACTGCCGCATGACGCACCTGAAACGCATGCGTTGACGCGCCCGTGTGCATTAGGCTTTAAGTACACCTGTATCTCGAAGAATGGAGTATGCAGCTGGGCTATAGCTGTGAAGCATGATAGCAAAGCGAAGCATCATTGGGTGCCATCGCATTCCACGATTTCCTGAATTAAAGGCTTTCTGTTGCTCTTCCCAGAACAACTTCAAAAAATCGTTTTCCAATTTGTTGTCGTTCATAATCCTCACTAAAGATGTATGTGTTGCACCATCGATGCAGACACTTTCTTCCTCAACCTTTTTATTCAGTTTTGCCTGGAGGGCTTTATTATCCTTGCGGGACGTTTTTAGGAGCGAGATCAATGTTTTCGGTTGGAGCTTGCTTAGGCTAGTACATGGGTGAACAGTCTTCTCTGTGGTCGTTCGTTCCCGCTTGCTTATTAGCAGTGCTTTGGTTTCAGTACATTTCTTGCAGGTTGGGTGCAGGCCAGGCTTCAATTCGAGCAAGCAGTTGGTGGAATACACAGTTGATGTTACTTCGCCATTTCCCTTGTTTGTTATTTCCCTGTAATAAGTTGCAGCGCTGGTGGCACAAGTTGTTTTCGGGTTCGCGTATTCTTGCAATTCAGAGCATGTCACTCCTGGACATAACGCAATATTTGCCAAATCATTTAGCACATGCTTCAGTCCTCTGGTCTCAATGGCATTCCTTGCATAGTTATGAACTTGACCTGCAATGAATTAAGTAAATAAATTCTCAGTCGGCAAATTGCAATGGTGGGCAGACATACCTCTCACGAAGACTTCATTCTGTAAATCATGTGTCAGAACCACTTTTATCTTAAAAACAAAATTTTCCACGAGCAAGAATGTTATTGCAGTTTCACTCATTTGCATTGACCAGGAAGGCAAAGTTGTCATGCATTTGCAAGCATCCTTTTTAACTTCATCGAAACTGTAATATGCCACAATTTCAGGTATTACTGGTGGCTGTCGAAATATTGGCTCCTTTCTTGGTTTTATGCTGGTTGCCAGGATTGACTTTTCAGGCAGAAATTTTGTTGGCATACTCAACACTTTCAATCTTCTGAGAGCTCCTGCAAAAGCACAGTATTATTAAAGAGTATATGTATAATTAAATCATGTTACCAAATAATTACCATATGGTTCAAAGCAGTCGTCGCTAAAGTGCCTTGAACATATAGTTGCTCCGTCTACATTGAAGCCTTTATCTGATCTGGATATTTTCGCTATTAACCTTCCTCTCCACTCATCTACTTCCGAGGATTTCCCCTTGGCAGGAATTTTGTGAAATGAGAGGCCTTTGTGACGCGAATAACTTGCTGCACAACCGACTATGTAGCAGTTCGGGCCTCCCATGATGGTCCCAAAATAGCTATGCTGAAAGTTATCAACATTTTTAATATTATGAATATCAATAGATAAAACAGATGTCTATGGATGATTACACTTTTTTCCTAAATGCTTGCCCAAGAGAAAAAGTTTTGCACAATTAAGTAAAATTCGTACAATATTTTGTGCACCAAATTTATAAATTTATAAAAAGGGTTATAACCTTTTTTGTGCACAATTATGTACGAAATTCATTCCATTTTTCCCTAAATGGAATGAATTTTGTACATAATTGTGCACAACTTTTTCTCTTTGACCTATTCTATAGACTGCCCATAAAGACTTCACCATGCATGCATGTTTATAAAATCCGATAAAATAAACAAACTCACCTGAACAACAAATATGAGCCCAAACCAGACAGTGGAAATCTTTGGGAGAAAGGAAAACCACAGATGGAAGAACTTGTGTTCAGAAAACGATGATAATACAATGGATAATAACACGTTCGACGCCCGTAAACACCGAGCTGCCCTGTGAAAATCCCGGACCGGAAGTCCACTGTGCAATAGTGGGCGGCGCTTCGCCAAAACCTACCACTTTTACCCACAATGCATCAGTTGGCAGTCCAGGTCCGTATATATGTCTATGGTTTCACATATACACAGTTGAACATTTTTTTCATTGTGCGTTTGTGCTCTTACACCTTAGACAGGTTGACACCGATTCTTGTGAACACAGAGACAAATAATTTAATTGTTTTAATTCACGGTATTTAAATTAATTAGAAAATAATATTTTACATTAAAATAATATTTTCAAATAAATTGAAATATGAGTTTTAATTTAAATGCACATTTAAAATACAACTGATATTAGATATATTAAGTACCTAGATTTAATATA
>JAVBJR010000994.1:0-3836 GCA_031546965.1 Dysgonomonas sp. | reverse complement strand
TAATCACAGATTGTTATGAACCATGTTAGTAATTTAATATAGTTTGATGTTTCATTTGATGTATTACATTGGATAATGGCTTAATTGCTCTCAAGTTAACATCCAGTTCATTGGACATCACATCCATAAGAATTACCCAATTTTCAACACATCTTTAACCTTATTTGTGCTATCTGGGGATTAATTGTGTTATTTAATTGGGTTGACTTCATTGAATTGTGTTTGATATTAATAGATGTTTGAAATAACTAATGCAGTTCCTCATGTAAAATACCTGCCAATTCTTCGAGCCCCAAGGCCCCTGATCATGATTCGTTTCATCAGGGTGTTTTTAAAGTTCTCAATGCCAAAAAGCCGTATCAATCAAATCTTCAAGTAAATTAATTAAAGGTGAACTAACAGGGTTTTGTAAAACCCCTTGATATTCGGACTGTAGAAAGAATGATTAAAATTAAAACTATGAGTTCATTTGTTTTCTTTTTTAAAAATTTATTAAAAGTGTTTTAACAGATTGAAGTTAGTGTGTTTTTGGGCATGTGCAGAGAGGCTAGGAGGGGAAAAATTCTAGTATGGAGAGTTTGTTCCAGCACATGAAGTGGGGAAGCCACCTGCATATAGCCAATAGGCATTTAACACGTTTTGGTGCAAGTGGCATGCCATAGCACTCTCCCGGATGTAAATTTTGACAGTGTGAGGACTTTTGAAGACCTATATTTTGGGGTAAATTTGCGAATTTTTATAGAAAAAAAAACGAATCGGTGGAAAAATTAGAAAAAAATCGGACATATGCAAATACATGGTATTCATGCATAGGCAATTTTTCAGAGAAATCGGTTGCAAGAAATTTACCCTGTCAGTTCACCTTTAAGAACGTTTAGTAATATATAGTTTGTACAATGTTGCATGTACCAATATGTACATTTTTTAAAAACTTTTAGACGATCCAGTCAACAGATCTACAATGTGACCCTATTCTTCTTGTTTTTCATGTCACTTTACGGACTGTTGGGTGTCCAATTCTTTGGTGCCCTTAAAAGTCACTGTGTTGCCAATGAAACAGACCCTGCGTCAGTATTAATTAGTATATATTACTAAATATATTTAATACTATTAATCTTAAATATGGTTTATTTATTTTAGTACTATGTTTTTATAGGTCTGGCATTTTGTTCAACGATTTGGCAATTCCTGATACTTACTGTTCACCAGGTAGTTGTGAATTCATATTAAGACTGAATTATGTAGTTAATTAGTTAATTAAGGATTGTATTGAATGAATGTACTTGCAGATCGATCTGGATATCAATGTCCTCCAGGAATGAAGTGCTTAGAATTTAATCTTTCAAAATATGTGCTCGGATTCAACGGCTTTGATGATTTTGGTAAAAATTTTCTTTAAATGGTCATTTGAATATTATATTAATATAAAGTAGTATACTTAAAGTAGGAAATGGTTATTTTTCTTATTTCAGCTACTAGTTTTTTCACTGTATACCAAGCAGCATCTCAAGAAGGTTGGGTGTTCATCATGTACAGAGCAATTGATAGTTTACCAGGATGGAAGGCAACATTTTACTTCACCACGATGATATTCTTCTTAGCTTGGCTAGTCAAGGTTATTATTCTTACATTCTTAAAAGGAAATTTATATTTTAAAAATTTTAAAAATGAAGGAATGTATGTAATTTTATTTTGTTGTGGTCAGAATGTTTTCATCGCCGTCATAACTGAAACTTTCAACGAAATCAGAGTTCAGTTCCAGCAGATGTGGGGTGTTAGAGGACATATTACAGACCAGTCCCCATCACAGGTAACAATAAATACTCTACATTATTATATTTATTTTTTATATTTATTTTTTATCCTGCAACATGTGATTGCATTATTTGTGTGTATAGCCAAGAGATATGTCATCAAGTTAACTCCATTAAATATTAAATATATACTATGAGAAATAAAGACAAAGTGAGTTATATAATGACCTATATCTGTTGTCTGTACATAATATGTGTATTAATTAAATAATCAGAGTAAGATGTTTACTGAATTTTGTTTTATTATATGTATGACCATAATTATAGTTTGTACTGCATTTTTGTGCATAGAGAGCAGCAGATTATTTTTAGGAGAAGCAAAATGAATGCTTTTCATGCATTTTTGTTCAATGCGATGAGCAGAGGCTTTTTGTGCGGCGTTTAATAAAGGCTTTTAATGTATTTTTGTACAGTGCAAGCAGCAGATATTTTTTGAGCGGAGTCTTACTAAGAGTTTTAATGCGGTTTTGTACAATATCCTATAGCAGCACATCTATATATTGTATAGGCTCGGTATATATAACCAAGAGTGGTATAACTTAGGCATTTAAATAATTGTAGTGCAGTGCGAACAGCAGATCCTTTCTGGGTTGAGCTTGATTAAGGTATTTTAGAGCATTTAATATGGTGCACAATGCAGATCCTTTCTGGGTTGAGCTTAATTAAGGTATTTTAGAACATTTAATACCGTGCAAAATGCAGATCCTTTCTGGGTTGAGCTTGATTAAGGTATTTTAGACCTTTTAATAAGGTGCAAAATGCAGAGCCTTTCAGGGTTGAGCTTGATTAAGGTATTTTAGAGCATTTAATACGGTGCGAAATGCAGATCCTTTCTGGGTTGAGCTTGATTAAGGTATTTTAGAGCATTTAATACGCGGTGCAAAATGCAGATCCTTTCTGGGTTGAGCTTGATTATGGTATTTTAGAGCATTTAATACAGTGCGAAATGCAGATCCCTTCTGGATTGAGCTTGATTAAGGTATTTTAGAGCATTTAATACGGTGCGAAATGCAGATCCTTTCTGGGTTGAGCTTGTTTAAGGTGTTTTAGACCTTTTAATAAGGTGCAAAATGCAGAGCCTTTCAGGGTTGAGCTTGATTAAGGTATTTTAGAGCATTTAATACGGTGCAAAATGCAGATCCTTTCTGGGTTGAGCTTGATTAAGGTATAATTTGGAGCGTTTCTATGGTATGTGCAAGCAGCAGATCCTTTTTGGGTGGAGTCTAATTAAGGATTCAGAAACTTTTGTGCATGCAATGCGAGCATCAGATACTTTTAGGAGCATAATTAAGTTTTTAAAAACATTTGTGTACTATGTGAGCAGCAGATCTATTGTTGGCTGAGCAATGGCTGAGCATAACTTATTCTTTAAATTTAAATAAATCATTATTGTGCAGTGCGATCATCAGATCAAGGAGTTATAATGTGTACACATTATAACTCCTTGATCAGATCCCTTTTGGGTTGCGCACTTATTTAAAGTTATTAGAGCATTGCTTTGTACATTGTTCACTTAAAGAGTTTGCTAAATGGCAAATGTTTTCAATTATAAGTATTTTTAAGATGTTTAATAGAATTTAACAAATTCAGTTTTGTTTATCCAAGGACTTGTTGATCAGTCAGTGTTCTAGCTCTCATATTATACACATATGATTGAAAATTGCACATGTTTATTGCTTAACATTTTGTCACAAACCCCATAAAGCACAAAGGATCACCAGTGACCCTCTTAAACCCATACCATTATTTTAATTCACTCACCTGTTGAGGTGCTCACTACTTCCTTTCTCACACAAGTCACACGCATTACAATACAATATACAATATGTCAGGCAACTACATGTAAGATCTATAACTGTCTCATATAATCTTAAAAAAAAGGACCTGGTGTTAATAGATTCTTGCTGGTGATGACCTGGGTTGGAAGCTAGTGACTGTAGATGAGAATAAACCACGTGGAAAAGCTCCAAAAGTGTGTCAAAGATTCATTCAGTCTGCTGGATTTCAACTTTTCGTAATGGG
>JAVBJR010001008.1:0-6057 GCA_031546965.1 Dysgonomonas sp. | reverse complement strand
GGACTTGAAGCGTACTTATAATCCTATTTACATTTTAATCCAGGTCATGTATTCATTACTTTGTAATGTTCAGTCTTCCAACTTCTGTGCCACTAATTTTATTCCATCGATTCGAAATGTACTTGGGCACCTAAAGCAAATCAAACAAAAACTTCAAATATCGTCAAAACAAATATATTCAATCTGATCTTTGAAGGAAAACGTTTCAAATTACCTTCACTAGCCAAACTCCACATGTAGCATTCGTTAGATCTAAATCTTTATCGATGCCGCTCATTCTTCACGTGAAATTTGTTCGCAAAACGTAAACAACGAAACCACCGGAAATGGCTGCCACGAAAGGAAAAGCAACCTCTGTTGCCAATTTCAAAATTTCCGGAACTTTCGTTTAACATTCCACCATTAAAACCAAGATTAAAACTCTTGTATCCCATTCATTAAAGAAATACACGTGAAATAATAACAACTAAAGCAAAATTATGTCATAAAATGCCGTATGTATAAGGATTTTAGATGCAATACCACATTAATTGTCTATTTGGTGTGTAGAATGCAACACATCGTTGCTATGGGAAACCGGGCATCCTGCGCAACTTTCTTGCGTACGTGACGATCGCTCGCAATGTTTACATCGTGCTTGACGTTCGGTAGTTGCGCGCAACACGAGGCCTCCGCAATTATATTGCGCGAAACTTTGTTGTCATAATTTTCCCGCTTAAACGGTAATTTGCAGTTGTTCGTACCGAGAGAAATGGACGCTTTTCTCGGCAGGAATGTCGATCACAATAAAGCTGGTTCTTCAGGGATGGAGAAATCTACAATTTCTAGCAAGAAACCGGCAATAATGCCTTGGGTTGAGAAATAGTAAGTGCTCTAGTACAAACATTGAAATTGAGTAGATATACTTTCGTAACGAGAAAGTATTGCATGAGCAACTATATTGCACGCAAGCTCGATCGTCCGCAACTTTCAAGCAGGAAAAACGATGGAATATTGCGCGAGAAATGATCGGAAGCAAGAAACTTGCGCGAAATTTCCAGTATATTATTTTTGTCCATATACAATTTGGTTTTAAATGAATAAGTTATTATTTGCAGTCGACCTAAAACTGTGGATGATGTCGCCCATCAAGAAGAAGTTGTGGCTGTTCTTGGCAAAATATTGCAAGGCGCTGACGTCAGTGGGAATTAATTATGATTATAATGTAACAATATAAAATAAATGTAATATTAATTTACATGCAGTTCCCAAACCTGTTGTTCTATGGACCACCAGGGACAGGTAAAACTTCCACAATACTCGCCCTCTCCAGACAATTGTTTGGGTAAGAATTGTGCAAAATGCAAACATTAATTTTAGACATATCATATTATCAATAACTAACTTTCACTTTTATGTATCAGAGACAATTTCAAAGGAAGGATATTGGAATTGAACGCATCTGATGAAAGAGGAATTCAGGTTATCAGGGATAAAGTGAAAAATTTTGCTCAGATGACAGCTAGCGGTGTCCGTCCCGAGTATGTCCATCCAAAATACATCCTTATATACAATTGTTTTGTCCCTTATAAGGGAATGCTCTTACAGGGGAATCACTTTGTAACAACACAGTACGCCCTTGTAATAAAACTTCATATGAATGCATTTTTAAACAACATTGCTGAACCAATTAATTAATGTTTTAAATTCTAATATTGGTTTCAATGTAAAAATTGAATTTTATGAACAGCCACTTTCTTAAAAAGTTTTCAAGCAAGTTTTTGAGGCAATGAATGAATCCATAGAGGGCTTTGATGCCTTTATAAAAGTTGCTTTTATCACTTTAGGCACAACAAAAGTGCTTCTTATAATAAACAATTGAATAAACTAAAAAGGGAGCCCTTATGTGGTGTGCAATTACATGGTAAACATCAAGGGGGGATAAAACCTGTATCTTATAATAGAATTAAAGGAATACCCTTATAAGGGGAGCCACTATAGAGAGATTCCACTGTATACCATGCTTACAACCTCACGACACATTACCCAAACAGTCCCAATCTACTCTAGAACAATTACACACTTTCCATTTGAATTTGTTTTGAAAAATCCCAAACACATTCTTAAGTAAATAACCTTTAAATAGCAATAGTAATAATAATAATAATAATAATTGGTTTTATTAGTGGTACCCCATGCCCTCCTTTCAAAATCGTCATCCTCGACGAAGCGGATTCGATGACCAACAGTGCGCAGGTATCATCTCTTAGTTTTTTTTACTTCAGTTACGTATCTAGTACTCTATAATAACCATTGTAATTTGGAACAGGCTGCCTTAAGAAGGATGATGGAGAAAGAATCGAAAACCACAAGGTTTTGTCTTCTGTGCAACTACATCAGTCGGTGCGTGAAAAGGCGCAATCCATTCTTGCGTTACGCGTATACATTGAGTTTCTTAAGGAAAAGTTGCACCTGTTATTTTCCAGGATAATCGAGCCGTTAACATCGAGGTGCACCAAATTCCGTTTTAAGCCCTTGACTAACGAAATTCTGATGGCAAGGCTGAGGGACGTTTCGCAGAAAGAAGGGGTCCGTTACGATACTTCGGTTCGTATATCCAACCAATCTGGTTATTATATACCATGTACACGAACCGAAAGATTCAATGTTCGTTGTGTCTGCAGGCTTTGACAGCAGTGCAGGAGACTTCTGAAGGAGATCTGAGGAAAGCGATCACCACTTTGCAAAGTGCTTATCGCTTGAAGGGAGATTTGGAAATAGCCGCTGCGGACGTCTACGAACTTTCAGGGGTACCTATAACCCTGTGAATTCACTACACACATTGTTCATACCACTCAGGGAAACCAATATATAATACATATTGAATGTTATTTGAGACGAAATTATTTATTTAAACAAAAACTGTTGCGATAAAACTAATTTTCATCGCATATTTACTCGAGTTCAGGCACGGCTGCTACCAAACCCGTGAAGTAAATTTCCCTGAGTTTCCCATGTTTTCCAGAGTGATTACAGACATTTTCCTGTTTATAATCTACGTAGGTTAAATATTGCAAAAATGTCATCACCGGGTCGGAACACCGTAGATTAAATAATCATGTTTGAAATCCCTGGACTCGTATTAAAATTCCAAGATATTTATATCTGATTGCAAACACTTTTCTTGATAATTTTAATTTAAAACTTCCAGGTTGCACGTTTGTATAATGTATTTCCCCGAGTTTTCCAGGTTTTGACAAAATTTTGGCAAATTCCCTGAGTTTCCCAGGTTTTCCATGTTGGTAGCAACCCTGTCAGAATTTTCCATACTTGCCAATTGAACTGTGTGCCCTGAACTTCAAATGAAATCATTGCAAAATTTAACATGCTTAGAATATGCCTTGGAAAGTTTTTTAATACTCTGAAATACATGGGAAACTTATATAATTCAAATTATTTAGATAAATGGTTGTAATAAAACTAGTTTAACCTGTTTATATTATATGCTCTGGAAATTTTGTCTAAGCACTCTGGAAAACTCAGGGAAAATGGTAATCACAGATTGGTATGAACCATGATCAACTACGTAAGCTTTATGCGGCGTCTTATTTTCATGATTTTCGTGAAAGTTACTACGAAAAATACTGAAATTCACTGCGTAGAAACGTAAAAATGTAACTGTTTATATTGCAGCATGTACCAACCAGTTGGGTAGATGGACTGTTAGCAGTTTGCGAAACGAATTCTTACGAAAAGCTGGATGATTTCATTAAGGTAATTCTTGTTTTGGAATGGAGCCATCGCGAACGTAATAATGTAATGTATGCTAATCTGTCAGAAATTAATGGCCGAGGGATATGCAGTCTCTCAATTCATCAAACAATTGAACAGCAACATCGTAAGCAACGGGGCTTTGACAGATGGCCAAAAAACAGAAATATGCGAATGTGCCGCTGTAAGTCGCGCGTACGTGTTCGCGCATCAAAAATGTTTTCTACATTATACTGTTTCATTTCATCAGATTTGCGACCATAGACTGATGGATGGGGCCGATGAATACTTGCAAGTAATGGACCTGTGTCTCGTGATAATGACACAAATGCACCATGGAAATAAGTGATTCTATAATACTGTATATTTGCAAAATGTAAAATAAATCATCTTTGAGGTTACTACGGCATATCCATCTAAATTTACAATCACGGTTTCCCACTTTCCAGTAAATCTTTTGCTTCGTTTATCTTTGCTGCCAAATAAGGTGAACCACCTAAATAGTGCAACACAAAATTTCTGTTTAAATTTATAAGGTACACTCCGGTTTCGGCGTACCTTTGTCGGGATGATTAAGTAACATCACTCTCTTGTGCGCTTCTTTGATTTTTGCTTTGCTGGCCGATGGACTAAAAACAACAAATAGAAACATTGGAAATAAGTCATTTGAAACACGTGGAAAATACGGCTGCAAAATATTTAAAACCAAGTCCCACGTGTGTCGTGTCTCACAAGAAACTTTGTTGGGTAAAAAAGTTGAATATTCAAAGTTATTAATCGATTGTTGTAATAAATTAAACCACAAGATCATTATGTGCAAAGATATTGAAATAAAGGCTTATTTTTTGACCATTTTAAAGGTGAACTGACAGGGTTTTGTAACACCCCATGATATTTGGAATGTAGAAAGAATGATTAAAATTAAAACTATGAGTTCATTTCTTTTCTTTTTTAAAAATGTATTAAAAGTGTTTTAACAGATTGAAGTTGGTGTGTTTTTGGGCCTGTGCAGAGAGGCTAGGAGGGGAAAAATTCTAGTATGGAGAGTTTGTTCCAGCATATGAAGTGGGGAAGCCACCCGTATATAGCCAATGGGCATTTAGCACGTTTTGGCGCAAGTGGCATGCCATACGCACTGTCCCGGATGTAAATTTTGACAGTGTGAGGACTTGAGGACCCATTTTGGGGTAAATTTGCGAATTTTTATAAAGAAAACGAATCGGTGGAAAAATTAGGAAAAAATTGGACATGTGCAAATACATGTTGTTTATGCATAGGAAATCTTATTTCAGAGAAATCGGTTGTAAGAAATTCACCCTGTCAGTTCACCTTTAACATATGGTACCTAATAAACATTAACAAGTATTTTTACATCATAATGTGGGATAATTATTTAACATGGTTCATACCAATCTGTAATTACCATTTTGCCTGAGTTTTCCAGAGTGTTTAGGCAATATTTCTAGAGTTTGTCATATATGCAGGTTAAACTAGTTTAATTACAACGATTGTTTCTGTGCAATTCTAATTTAAAACACATTCATATAATTTCATATTATTTATATATTAAATTCCCAGAGTTTTCTAGGTTTTGGAAATATCTTGACTATTTCCTTTGGTAATTATTTAACTAAAGTAGTACAAATTTAATTCCCCGAGTTTTCCTGGTTTACCCGAGTTGTATGAACTTTGTTAAATAATTGCGAACTTCCCCAAACAATTTATATAAAAGCACTCTGGATAAAAGCAATGTTGTAAAATTGAAGACGTTTTTGATATTCTAATATATAAATTAATAAAAGTGAAATTCTATAATGTCCTCACCTAACTCCTAGAATTAATCCAGCTTCCCTCCTCGTCATTTTCTGATCAAATCCACCTTTGTAAAACCTACTATTGGCGAATGCCTGCAAATGCACAAAAAATGGAAACATTTTAAAGATCAATAGTATTTTTGAAAAATAAATACACACATATAAAGTGATGCAACACTCACTCCAGCAGTTGGGATAGATTTCATGTGATTTTGCAAAGTTTCTCCCACTATTTTCGAAGCCCTCACTGCGTACCGACCTTTTGTAATACACAAACATCGTTTCAATACGAATTATGGCTTCAAATACGCGTAATTTTTTGAATTATCCGCGATATATTGAAAATTAAAAGTGGTATTTACCTGCAAATCCCAACGCCGCCAAACCAAGACCGGCCAAAATTACGCCGCTGGTCTGTTAAAAATACACAAAACTCATTAATAAACAAGTAGATTACACGTACAAACGTATATTTTCACTTATTACCATGTCC
>JAVBJR010000308.1:0-6880 GCA_031546965.1 Dysgonomonas sp. | reverse complement strand
ATGTAAGTTACATATATTGCAAATATAAAGCATACTTAACAAATACAAGCACAATATATGGAATGTTTCAATTTCTATGTATTTCAAATATATTCCAAATATATTCCAAATATATATGACATACATTCACAAGATATATTTAAAATATATTACTTTTCCATGTGGGAATGGATGGAGCAAGGATATTTACTTGTGCAATAGCGTGTTTTAAATATTTGGATGGAGTAACATATGAGAGAGCAAGACGATTGCTACTCCTTATAATACAACTCCCTGTTTTAATGATATTTGGGTTGTAGTTGGGTTAAAGTCTGTACTGGTCTGGTGGTGACAGTGCATTGTGGTGAACACGGAGCAGTATTGTGGCAGTTCTGGTGATGGTTATGGTGGTTGTATTGGTTTTGTTACATGGTGTGTGACGGATATTTCCAATACTGCTATTTGTAAGATCTTATTTATAAAAAAATTAACAATGTAGATAGTATTTGTACGATGTCCTGTGTGCAATAAGTCCGTTTAAAGAGTTTTTCTCAGAAAACAAACTTAAACTAATGGTGCTGCACACATTCTCAAGATTTTTCACTGTCATTTTAAAGTACTATACTTCTTCAGGAAAGGGAACTGAGTAACTAGAATATTTTACCTTGTAGGAAAGACTCTGTTTGCTACAATAAAACTTTGCCTGAAACTAATGTTTAGCAAAGGACGAGTTTACTTGAACCTCAGGGATAGTGCATCTAATTTAAGCGACACGACTGATATCATATAGTAACTATACATCATTTTGCTTTGTCTATTTTTCATGAAATGAATGAAACTTTTCCTATGCTCAGACTTTTAATTGGTATTATTATTTCAGCAAAACTACTTTACTTCTCCCTTCAAAAACTATGTACGTTCCCGCTGTGGTTATTCCAAACATGGCTAACATCGACAGTGGATCTGTAACCTTCTTTCAAGAAACTTTGCCACTTCCAGTATTGACAATTGATTCGCCAGGAAGCGAAGCATCGATTTGCATCCAATCAATCAAATTGTTCGACTCTGAGACTAAAAATCAGTAAGCTCTTCCTTCTGCTTAATATATTGATTGATATATAGATTTATTTTATAAACCTTTTTCTCATGTTCGTTGTAATTATGATACAATTCATTAACATATTATATATTTGCCTTGCAGGGTATGCTATGAGGGTGGCATTGATGTCAAAATAAATGAAACAAAAGCAATAACGTTTCAAAAATGTTCTTAAAGTAGGTAGTTACTTGTCTATCTATAATTTATCTCATACGTGTCATCTGAACTCAAATGTGAGATAACATTGTTTTGAAATGTAACCTCAAATACAAAATAAATTACTGAAATACGTGAGACAAAAATATTGGCTGCCGGATTAGTTTATAAAATCTAAAAAAGGTTCCTAACAGGCATGATTTCGATTTTTATATCTTCTAATAGGATTTATTTCTATAGGGAATAGTTTCCAGCATGCAATGTTTCAAATAAGCAAAGTTTCACCCAGTTGCTGTTTCTACATTCCGAATCGCCCTTGTAGAAAACATGGGTTGAATTTTATGCTCTCGCAAACTTGTCACAGATGTTGTGAGGGCAGAACTATACCCTAGCTCTTCATTATGTGTGTACAGTCATCCTTCACTATACGGTCTGGTCGGAATTGGCCTATTATAATGGTTAGCTTGTATTACATTCACGAGCAACACTACAATTAAGCTAGCATATCTAGTCCGCTTAATTTCAGCCCTTTTCCTTACAATGGATGTTATTATTGTTTCAATGAAAATTTCTTGTAGAAGGTGAAAAATTGTTGAAGAAAACAGTTTCAGGATGAATTATGAAAAATTACTGCAGCGAGCTAGGGCCCTTTCAAGTTGCTGCCATTGTATTAAGCAAGTTTATTACAATTTTTAACATCGTTTGAACAGTCAAACTTTTGTCAAACGGCAAATACTTCACTTAACAGATGTACGTGAAGAACAATTCAGAGTAAATTGAGCAAATGCATGTTTACCGTATTCCGGAATTGATTTATTGGAAGACAAATATCAACGCCCAAAACTCAGGAATTTACACCACGATTACTGAGAATGTAAACGAAAACTATTATTATACACTGGCAGCACCATTGCCCACTATTTAGTAGGCACTGTTTTTCCTAGGGCCAGCTTATAGCATTCTCTTTCCCATTGTGTTATACATTTTTCATCGTTGGAGTGTCTCTCTACATCACGTCCATCCTCTAGGATCAACTTAGCATCTTTCATAATTTGTTAATTAAAATACCCCATCATAATCCATATCCTTTCTTGTCTATCTCTATCATTTTCCATTTACTATGATTGGTCTATCTCTTCCCTCAACCTGTTTCCACATTCTAAGTACTCTCACCACATCTACTTCAGGTACCGTATTAAAATAATGCTAAATAATTCAAAAGTAAAAACGCTGAACTCATCGTTTTTCAAATACCTTCCCAAAACATTTAGTTACCTGTTATTGAAAACTTGCAGAAACTGCATGTAGAGGGTGCCCAGAAAGTATGGTATTTTTCCTAATATCTTGAAATTGCAGTGAATAATAACAATCAATTAAAATGACGTTTCCATCTGTAATATCAAGGAGTGGGGAATACATTGGTGACAATATTTTTGAACTTGGGACATTCCATCATGGTCATTCCAAGTTAATCTTCGCCAGTTTTGAAGATAGATGGGTTGTATAATTTAGAGATATTTGACAAAGGTTATTTCAAACACACTGGCGAAAACAGGTTTGAAATCGGCAAAGGAACAGATGAGTAATCACAACAAATCATTTGCATTTGCCCCCAAGTTGGCACTACGCTGTTGACAACAGATACTATGCAGTGAAGCACTACTGAACTGTTGTACCCTTTCCAACATGCACAATTGGCAAAATGGAAGCTGTTACTCTACATTTCCTGAATCCCTGTTGTCATTATGGATTTATATTCTTAATTTAAAAATATACATTGTGCCATGCAGTACTTTTGTATACTTAACAATATTAAAGAATAATTTTCAGTTGTGGCTTGCATCGTTTGTGTCACGGTACTGATAATCATCACAATTTGTAGGGTACATTGTTATGTATGTAGCGATCCTGGTTGCTTTTATAATTTCTTATACATACAAAAACTCTTAAAATAAGTGATTACCATATTTTGCATTAAACACGAACACAGTCTAAACAATTTTAACTAAATGGCAACTATTGCGACAAACTCTCTTGCTTTGTTGTTGTAAGAAAACAGAATCAATCCCACACTTGTGGTGTTGTTCTTGGTTTGAAAGTCAAAAGCAATGTACTGAATCAAATGTTCAAAATGATGTCCTTCTGCTGCTATGAACAACTGTGCACGTTTCAGCATGGATGCCCGAATGCACCTGAGCAAACTGCATTACTTTACAGAGATATATGTTACACATTTTGGAACATGAACAAGCAATTCCCTAAACATCTAAACATTATGACTAACAGCAATCCTACACGGTATTTGTAGTGCTTCCCTTCATAGCACCTATAGACAACAGTGTATTGACAACTTGATGAAATGTTCCAAGGTCAAAAATATTGTCACCAATGGATGTCTCCCCATGATATTACATATGGAAACATCATTACATTTATAAATATTGAATTCATGCAATTTCAAGTTTTTAACAAAAAGACCAGACTTTCCGAACACTGTGTATAGTATTACCAAGGTATTACTAGAAGTGTAACGGTTATATATATGCATCTTTATTTCACTAACATCAAATAAAAAGATACATTCCAAAAAGCAATTGCCTTTTATTTACAACTGGGTAATAATTTCATAGTGAAATGGTACATATTTAAATGTGAATTGACACGGTTTTGTAATGTATGTAGGCTATCCGGAAAGTATTAGCCGCGTTTTATTTAAAAATTCAAAGCTGTTGTAATGTCTAATGTTAAATAATATAATGTTTGATTTGCACTTTAAAGTATCGTTTAAAATTAATACCTTACATGTGAAATGGTTCTTGACCCTAGGAAAAATACTGTCAATAAAATATCGTGTAACAGGTGCCGCCAGTGAATTTTTGGCCGTATAAGCAGCGCCTGCAATGGCCATGCAACTCCCACATTTCATGCATTTTTGTTTGTCGTTCAATAAATCAATTCCTAAGGACATTAAATTTGTGCCATTTACTGTAAATTGCTCTTATCATCTTTTAAGTGACCGACATGCATGCTGTTTGACTTGCAATGAACTTGCTAAATGCACTGGCGGTAACAATAAAAAATATAGCACTGCAGTAATTTATTCTAGGGCCAAGGGACCCTTTCAAAATGCGGAAACATTTTTAAAAGTAGTACAAAATGCATGATAAACATTTTGTGAAATGACATTTGGCAATACAAAATAGCTTTGTATTTTAAAATAAAAAACGGCTAATACTTTCCGGATAGCGTACGTACTTCGAAACTTTACATATATGAAGAAAACCATGAGGAAGCAAGTGTTGCAATAAAATCTGTGTGCATGGAAATCAGTAGAAAGTGGTTATTAACACTTAACGTTGTAAAGTTTGCTAGAAAAGAGTTCGGTTAACATAGACGAACCACTTAAATTAACTTAATTACCCTAGAATAGAAGGTAAAAAAGCTATTTTGCAAGCAATTTTGCACTTACTTTAATTGAGTAAAGTAATTTTAACTTGTTAGGCAGTGGCTGTTTACCAGTAATATAGGCTATTTTACAAGTGCAGTTGTGATACCATAATATGGTGTACTTATTTTTTAAAAGCATCGATCTGTCGAACTCTGCAATGCTATTCTACTAGACACAAGACATCCATTAAAACTTAAAAGGCTAGTTACTTGCTTTTAAGTATAACATTGGAATTCAATATTCATTTGGTTAATGGGTGAGAAAAGCAACTAGTTAATGTCCAATTTTTGTTATTGCGAGTCACTGTACAGGTACTCTGGGAATTTTTAAGATTATCATTTTGGAGGAGGAACTGCAATCCACCAATAGAAAACAAACTGCGACCAATCTTTGCAACTCTAACGTCCCAATGTGTACAATACGAATTTGTGTAATCATCATGATAAAGGTCTGATTTACTTCAAGTCATATAAGATTAATGTGTACGTTAATATTGTAGCAGTTGCCTGAAAAATGGGACAGTAGACCAGTTAGATGACACATGCAGCAATTATATGTATCATTAATACGAGGTTGGTGTAATCAAAACAACCCTACTAACAGCACATTCCACAGAAACCTTATGTTGCATACATATTGATTTCACTTTGCCGATAATTTATGGAATAATGTTCCTATTTTTACCACTAGGTTAGAATACAAATATCAGTTACAAACAAAGTATCATTGGAATATGTATTCAATAACTGCAATAGGGTCACTTTATTATACTACCACCCTGTATAATAATGCAACATCATACCGTTAACATAGACCTTTTACTGAATGAGTAGATATTCCAGAATGTCAATCCATGCAAGCATCCCTCTGAATTCCCTTCAAAGTTCATATACTCCAATTTTTTCTGTTAAATAGATATGAAACTATTGAATTACCTAATAATTAGATATACAGTTATTTGTATTAAATTATTATTTTTTTCAATATACCACTGTGCTCAGCCTCTGCAAATGCTTCCGGATCACAAGATGAAATCCTTTCAACTGTAAACAAATTGAAAACACTGCATGTAATACATATTACCACTCTTGATATTACTCAATAAAATGTTATAAATTATAGTCAACAATTCAATAAAACACGATCCCAATACTTAATGAAATGAAACATTTATTGATTAGATGCATTAGCATTAGTCAAAATTGTAAATGTTACAATTGTAGAATATACAGACAACACTTTTAAACCAAATGTCTTCTGCGCAACCAAATTGTTCATAGCCTCTGCTGAAATGGTGCATTGGCTCTTTAATGTGGCACAGCTAGATCTCCAATCATAATTAAAATGACATGACATCCAGGCATGTCTTTTCAGGCAAATTTATTGAAATATGTGGCTAATATTTTCACTGCCATCGTTTCAATGTCTGCGATTTATTTGTGCATTCACTAGACATTATTATTATAGTTGTATTTTTAAAAATTAAAAGAAATTTTTCGAGTTGTTATCTGAATAGTACTAATAGTGAAAATTGTGATTTTAATGTATGGGAGACTGCATATTGAAATGATTCAGTACAAGACACTGGTGTATCACATTGTGTGAAATGAAGAAAAGTAAATGTTACCTGAGTGTTAACATTTGCTGCAAGCAAAGAAGCACAAAAAAAGAAATAAAAATTTGAAGCAATTGAAAAAAGCCGGTAAAGCCTAGCAACATCCAAAGAATGAACTTTACTAGTAACGACTATTATTCTGATCCACAGGCTACATTTAAGCACCCATGTGCAGCACCAAATTGCCAGTAGAAAAGAAAAAATATCATTTATCTCATCCACAACTTCACTGACATCACGGTACAGAAGAAAAAACCCGGTCATTTCACCGACATTCAAGAGTTTCTCACCGATTTCACGTAGCATACCAAGGGCCATGTTAACAGATAGGCAAATAAAAGCGAAAAGTACAAATGCAAGAATATCGTAGGTGCTAACCCACATTTGGGAAAAAGCGGCAAACCGGTTTAACATTCTCATCTGCGCGTTGATCCAGAACCCATAGGACGAAAAGTCCACAAGTTTGTGGAACACCGTTGTGATGCTTACTGTGATGTTATTGTCGTTTGTAAAATTAGTTGTGGAATAAACTGTGGTTGTTATCTCATCAGGAAGCAATAAGAAATAACACCAAGTTATTAAC
>JAVBJR010000889.1:0-3070 GCA_031546965.1 Dysgonomonas sp. | reverse complement strand
GAAAATATGCTTACTTCGTAATATGCCAGAACACCTTCTTCTTTAGTATACTGGCCAGCTACACCACCTCCAGTTGATACAGAATTGACTTCGTTTTTATTAATGTCGGCCAACTTAAAACTACGGCCGTAAGTGCCGGTTCCTATGATCAACTTCTCACGAGGAGCTCCCATTCGAACCCACATATTTGCCGAATAATCCTGTTGGTACAAACAATGAAAACTTTTATATAAACACTGAGAAAGCAATATTCTTATATTTGAACATCGATATTTACAACGCATAGTTGTTTTCTCCAATTGGAATCACTGGACGGCGCGTAAAGCGGGCTGTTGTGACCGGTCTGGCTTTCCCATTTCCCGTGAAAATCGTAACTAAAGATCAAATTGAAAGGTACAATGATTGTATGACATCTCTGATAGCAGTTTCAAATGTAAAATACACTTACGCCATCAAGTTGATGAAATCCAGATATCTGCATAGAACAAACACAAAATGAAATGTTTTAGCTTTTAAGCGCATGTGTTAAAGATTAATATGGATGTATGTTAATCTCACTTGACCACTTCGGGAACATTAAATCCTGCTCTGACAGATTCTGCACCTGCAGGAACAGCAGCAGTGAGCAGAAGTCGAGGTTTTCCAGTGTCTTCCGACTCGGCCTGGAAGGCTTCGTACAATTCCTGAATGAAACAAAAATTGCTCGTTCAATTACTCTCATATAATAATAATAATAATAATAATAATAATAATAATAATATAATATATACTCGTAGCAGGAACACGTAGTTCTTTTTATCATCTTCTCCCTTTGGATATTCCCAATCGAGGTCCAATCCGTCAAAGTGCCTCGTCCTCAAATAAGGAATCGCATCCAAAATAAAAGTTTGCCTCGAATATCTGTTTCCGGACATGTCTTTGAATTTTTCCGTACCGAAAGACCAGCCACCTGTACATGAATTACATGAACACAATCATATATGACCCGCAAACTTTTTATATACTATACCACAAAGTTGAAGACGAACAAACGTACCTATGGCCAAGAGCACTTTCATGTCCGTGTTTTTGAGCTTGAGATCGGTGATTTTTTCATAAAGACCTTTCTTTCCAGGTTTGCTGTCGTCATTTTCCTCAAAAGTGGCCAATTTGCCTTTTTTCAGCCAGCCAAAGGCGAATATGATGTGAGTGCACAGGTGAGGCTCTATATCTTCAGGGGTGAATTTGCCAGTTTTTGGTCTGTACTGCGACCAGTTAGTGTAATAGCACACCACTTTGTATTGTTTTCCACCACTTTTTAACGCGGCATTTGCCAATTTCGAAGAGGAAGAAAGACGTCGTTTTGCTGCCAAACCTGCTGAATAGAGCACAAAATCAAATAAAAATTCATTAGTTTTAACTGTGAACATCAATTATATCCGCACATCGACCATCCTAATTCCCTCCTTATCCGAAAAGCTATAAATAAATGAGTTTCCCATATTAAAACGAACTTCGATTTGGCTTCTACAGTATAGTTGTTCCAGGCAAACGCGTCACTCAGGCAGTGATACCATTCCCTAGGCAAAGGTGTCATAAAAAACACCGTAAAACGCCGATTGCGCGTTAACTAAGCGTTTCATCGAAACATTAGCGTGAACGTAAATTGTTCGGATGCTCGAATTACATATTATAATCTACTTTTCGAAATTTTCGGAAACTTCGGTCATGTTTGGTAACCGGTTTTGCCGTAACTTACATGTTCGTCGATCACGTAAGTGGCGTTAAAAAACATGACTGAAGTTTCCGAAAATTTCGAAAAGTAGATTATAATATGTAATTCGAGCATCCGAACAATTTACGTTCACGCTAATGTTTCGATGAAACGCTTATTTAACGCGCAATCGGCGTTTTACGGTGTTTTTTATGACACCTTTGCCTAGGGAATGGTATCACAGCCTGAGTGACGCATTTGCCTGTAACATAGTCACCTCATATCATCATTTTCAATGAATCTTGATCTCAAAATGAAACTTATCCATCAAAATTCAATTATAAAGTTGGGTTTTCGAACTTTTATTCCATATTTTTGCATGTCATTATAAAGGAAATGTATCTTTATTATGCCCAAAAATTAATACAATACAATATGTCGGGCAACAACAATCTCTTCTGAATCCTCTCTAAAGCTTGAATATATTTTTTATAACATGGGGCCCAGATACACACAATATTCAAGGTGGGGCCTAACTATAGGGACCGATATGCCAGACTTCCCTAGAACGATTCTCCAAAGAAATCCGATTATTTTAAATTTGTCTTAATTGGTCCCATCAATTTCTGATTAATTATTGAGAGAATCTACTGTATCTTCGTAATTTCCTCGTAGTTTATTACAAAAAAGAAGCATTATTATTATTTTTAGAGATTAACTGATAAAATGACATCACCGAATGCGGAAACGTATCAAAGGAAGAACATTTATATATATATTTAGCTTGATGCTGCAAACACAGGTGTGGTGCGAGCGTTAGTGGAAGCAACACCAGTTTATACAACCAGCCAATGTTATTCACCCTTGCTCGCACATTTGTTTAACTATGAATCACTTCGTTTACAATATTTCGTACGCGAGGATTCATTTCCATTTCATTGACATCAATGTACAGTAAATCTAGTTAATTGCCTCACATTCAATAAAATAAATTACACAATATAATGTTCTCTTTAAATGAGAATAAAGTTCCACTTAGGTCAAATGACGTTTGCAATTGCAACAATTAGCCCATTTGATCATTTAAAACCACCACAACCATGAATACAATGTTAATTTGCAATGATAAAGTGGCACATAAACAGGCAGCAGGTTGCTCTTTCAATCTTTGAGGGTGTAAAATTCCCAACTTTACTGGGAAACCAGTACTATACTCATGCACCACCCTCCGAGAGTCACACACTCATCTAGCCTATACAAGTCTCTCGGAAAACACGACATACTGTCAACAACATATTGCGATTGGCCTACATAAAACCACAGGCGACAATCATGACGTGTGTTGGTTGCAAGACACGTACACATCACCAATATTGT
>JAVBJR010000524.1:0-4447 GCA_031546965.1 Dysgonomonas sp. | reverse complement strand
TCATGCTCAATTTGAGGTTCTTGTGAAAGAAGAAAATTTGCATATATTAAATGTCAGAGAGCAACTTTTCATAAGCAGGTTCAGCAGAACCTGTTCTGACCGGTTGCTCAATGATAAATTGGAACCTTGCTTTGGTTCTTTAGTGAAATGGCTCCAACGTTCCACAGTGTGAACATGGCTTTGAGATTGTTCTGGACTGATTTTCTCTCTAGGTATGCTATTTATTTAGGTTTTAGACATTGAGAGTGGTTGTTTTAAGCTCTTCGTTTTTATTATTAGTGTTGTTCCTCACTTGTTTGGATTTCCGGCCTAATTTTATATAAATGCGGATTTTTAATAGTAAGTGTTTTTATTATATTAATTAATGAAATGTATTGCGAAAATTTATTGTGACTGTCTTTGTAGCTTGAGCTTGTTGATACGTTGCCCTGAGGATGACAGCATATTGCTGTCGAAACATGTTGGCAGTCTGATTAAAAAGACAAGAATATATGAGACAAGATTTTATGTATTTCTATTGATGATTTCCTCATATCCACAAAGATATTCGAATTTAATAGAAAACAATGTCGATGTCGAATCAACTGGGCCAATAAGTATGCCTCAAGGACATTTGGGAATTGGAAAAAATTTATTGGGTCAGATGACAGCATGCCCTTACAAAAATTTTTAAGCTGCTGCAGGTCTGCAGTTAAAGCTGCTACGGTTCCACTTACAGCCTTTGTTCATCCATGCAGCACGCCTGTTGCAGTTATATGGCATGAAATGTGTTGGATGCTGCACATCGCAGCCATGTGGCATGCATGCAGCATACATGCCACTTGCATGACTGTGACCTGCATGCTTGTGAGTTGCATACCTGTGAGCTGCATGCCGCATGGCTGCGATGTGCAGTATCCAATACATTTTATGCAATATAACTGCAACAGGTGTGCTGCATGGATGAACAAAGACTGTAAGTGGAACTGTAGCAGCTTTAACTGCAGGCCTGCAGCAGCTTTAAAATGTTTTGTGAGGGTGGTGTCGTTAACATTCTCAGATCAAGAGCCACGTGTATACCGTTGGAGGGGTGAGTAATATCGTCCTGAATGCCTAAAATCTGATGCCAAGTTCCCTCAAAAAGCCATGATCTGGGGATGTGCAATGGCAGGAGGACTTGGCACCATGTGCATAATCATGTGACAGGTGAATTCTCATGTGTACACTGAAATATTGGAAATATTCCTAGTGATGTTGCTGGAAGATCTCCCTGAAGGTGAAGAATACATCTTTCAGCAGGACAATGTACCTTGCCACAAGGCCAAGGGGTGCTGCAGAATAGGTTCTAAAAGTATTAAGTTCTAATAGGAAAAAGACATAAATTTCGACGACACCATCTCTGACTGGAATAGGTTCTAATGGGAATAAGTCCTAATGGGATTAGGTTCTAATAGGAATAGCATCTAATAAGAATAAGGTCTAATAGGAATAAGATCTAATAGGGATAATATCTAAAACAGTAAAATCGCAAAATAGGAATAGGTTCTATTGGGAATAAGATCTAACGGGAATAAGGTCTAACAGGAATAAGGTCTAATAGGATTGAGTCCTAACAGGCATTAGTTCTAATTGGAATAAGTTCTAAATGCATGGAGTTACAGAATCGTGTTGGGCTCTTTCCGATTAATCATTTTATTAGTTTTGTTATATCAGCTCTACAATTCGTTTTATTAGTCAGAAAGGGGATTCATTGAGAAGCTGTTTTGACCAGTTAACAGGTGACATATGTATAGCTAAGTAATAAAGCTTGCAAAGATGCATGGTTATCATGAGTTTACAATTTATTTGTGATCTATAACATTTTTGTTGCAAATGTGTGCTGATCAATAAACTTGAATGCTACTTGTAGATAGTCAAGGATGTAAAACTGTTTACAATTTATAACATGAGAATGTATGCTTTTCATAATTTTACAATTTATTTTTGAAATCATAAAAACTTTACATTTTTATTTTAAATCGTGAATAATAAATGGTTCCCTAATTGGTAAAACGAAATAGCATTGGATTTGGAATTTGTATTGTTTGTAATGCACTAGGATCACAATATATATTATTATTTGAATTTTACATTCCATGAAAGTGGTTGAACAATGACAATAATTATTAGAAATTAATAGGCTTGCAATATTTTCAGTTTTCTTGATTTCAGGTGTTCTTCAATTACTGCATGGGCTAGCTGAGGTATAAAAGTCACACAAAAAGCGCGATTTGTGGAAGCTGAATTCAGGGGCTCATGATCAAAATGATGATTAATCGGGCACAGATTAATCGAATCGGCGATGCCGGATTTCCACATTTTTAGAAGTTATTCCGAATAGAACGTGTTGCCGTTAGATTTTATTCTTGTTAGACCATATTCCACTTATAGCTTATTCCTATTAGATGTAATTCCCGTTAGGGTTTATTCCGATTAGAACTTGATGCAATGAAAAATTAGAACTTAACGCTATTAGTACCTATTCCTCTTAGAACTTGTTCCTATTAGATGTAAATCCTAACAGTACTTAATCCTTTTAGATTTTATTCATATTAGCAGTTATTCCGGTTATAAACTATTCCACATCTAAATTTTATAAATAAATCCTGTTAGAATTTAATCCGTTTAGAACCTATACAGGCGACCCGGCCAAGGCTGTCATGGAATGGCTGAAGCACTAACATATATGTGTTCTTGAATAGCCCACAAATTATCCGGAACTCAACCCCATTGAAAATTTTTGGCAACCCATAAAATAAAAATTGACACAGTCAAAGCCCCATGCTGTTGAGGACCTCAAAGTGAAACTTAGACAATGTTGGGCTGACATATCACCAGCATACTGTACCAAATTGGTACAAACGATGTCATCTCGACTGAGAGCAGTGATAATGTTGCGAGGATACCCTACTAAGTATTAATTTCATTTAAAAATGTTATTGTGTGGCGGCTACAGTCAAAAACGCTGCACTTTGCGATAAGTTTTTGAAATTCTGTGTGGCTTTTGTGGACACTAATTAATACCTTTCATTTCTGAAGGGGAACCACCTCGTAACCCCCCTGGATTGAGCAAGTACATATTATCCAGGATATTATAAATTCTACCTGGTTGATTTAGAAACTCTTTTTTTGTTTTGTAGGTGGATATATGGAGCACATTTATTTTCTGATCATATTTGTCATAACTATTATGGTTATGCGTCAGTTTAATGTTAAATCTGTCACCTTGCGTTCAGCACGGTATATTTTTCAAACCTAGATATACAAATGCGACATAATATGGAAATTTATGTTCAGACAAGAAATGTGCAGCGTCAAATTATCTGTAATTTGATATGTAAATGCTTGTCGTGACATAAATAGCCCCTGAGATAATGCTACTTTTGTAGATGCAATCGCAAAACAAAATTAGGCCTAATTAGCTTATATGACCTGCATGATCACCAAAAATACAGAAATGAGTTATTTTAATGGTGGCCATTTCCAGTTATTGTTTTTAAAAACATTAGGCCCATTCAACAGCGCATAACAATTGTTTCAAATAGTACCCAGAATTTACTTATGATACAGTCGAACCTTGATAACTTGAACCACCAAGGGAAACTGAAAAATTCGAATTATCAAAAATTCGAGTTATTGAGGTTCAACTGTACATGCAAGAATAATTTTATAATTCTGATATTGCAATGGTTTGCTGGTTACCTATTTTGTTATTCTTCTGTTTAATCTTCATCTGCACAGATTTAACATTAAACTGACGCATAACCATAATAGTTACGACAAATATGATTAGGAGCAAAAATGTGTTCCATATATCAACCTACAAAAAAAAAGAGTTTCTAAATAAACCAAGCAGAATTTAAAATATCCTGAATAATATGTACTTGCTCAATCCAGGGGGGTTACGAGGTGTTTCCCCTTCGGAAATGAAAGGTATTAGTGTCCACAACAGCCACACAGAATTTCAAAAACTTATCACAAAGTGCAGCGTTTTGCCACTTTTTGGCTTGTAGCTTCCGCACTATTATGCAGGAAACCTGTTTATTAATTATTTTGTGTTCTTCCCTTATGAAAATTTTTGATCACCATTAATCAAATTGTCAGTGATCAATGTAGATCACGTTTTGGCTTATCATTTAGATCATGATTGATCATTGAATTTTGATCACGATTGATCATGCAATTGTGATCACTATATCACCCAGATTAGCATAGTTAAAAAACCAAACAAATATTTCATTGCAACATTTTATATACTCCTTACATTTTGCTTCCTGCATGAAGACAACAGGCTATTTAACGAGTTGACAATGGTCCAAATTCTAGTGAATTTGCTGAAATCAAGTATTTTGCACAGCTCGATGATGGAATTGTATTATTCGTTTGCGATGGTCTTCCTGTTTGTGTACTACGAGATTGTGTTTCAAGT
>JAVBJR010000744.1:0-7955 GCA_031546965.1 Dysgonomonas sp. | reverse complement strand
AATGTTGTGTTTATCAATCACTATATTCAATTAACTGAAGAGATTGATAACATTTCACAACTTAAGAGTTAATTAACACGATATTTTGGCTAATTAAACGATAAACTTGAGTTTTTGGGTGGTCAGTTTCGACTATCGTACTTTTACATTTATAACATATTTCAGGGTTTAATTTTAATGTACGAGGGATTGCCATAAAATTATCTATTGATACGCTCCAAATTTGCGATTTGTATATGACGTATGTATTACTTTTGGCTAGAATTTTTGAATGGTCCGTTACACCCATTGTTAGGGGCGTTTTGGACCATTTTTCATTTTGGTTTCAATAATTTTTCCTGGGCATAATAATGATCGCAAGCAAATACGAAAAATATACAAACAAACTACGATGTATAGCAGATAATGGCCATATGCGCGATTTTCTTCAAACGCTTTAGTTTTCCTAAAATAAATTGTGACGCAAAAAGTGGTCCATTCATCCCCGGTCACCCCTAACGGCTGATTTTAGTCCAAGGGCTGACCAAGGTATCCGAAATTATGTCCCTTATAAGGGTACACTCTTATAACGGAATACTCTTCCCTTGAAATAAAGTCATATTAATTAAACATTGTGAACAAATTAATGGATGTATAATTTTCAAATGCTGAAAAGTTTGATTTTTTAAAGGACAACTATGGATAATCTGGTCACTATATAGTTTTTGAGCATATGTTTCAGCCAATTAAGCCACAGATTGATGCCCTTATAAAAATTAACTTTGCAGCCTCGGGCTTGACCAAAACTGATTTTATAAAGGAACTGCTCTTATAAAGGGTGATTTAATATGGCTTTAAATTACATGGGAAATAAATTGTACTTAATAAAAGAATGCCCTTATAAGGGCAGCCGTTATAGAGAGGTTGCACTGTATACCCAAAAAGATCAGTATTTTCCTTTCCAATCATAATGCATAGCCAAGTGCAGGCATTATTTAATTTTCGTACTTAATTTTGAATATCACACTGCCCTCCACCGACTTTCATCACTTGCACCAATCCACATATTACATTACAATCACAATAGGCCTGTTGAATAAAAAATAAGTAACACGTGCTCCAAATGAGTTTAATAAAATGGAGTCCCGAATATTAACTTTGGAGTAGAAACTCTGACCTGAAGCAGATACTCATAGCAAATAAATGCGTTGCTCAACAATTGCAGTGTGAGTTGCGGCCTTTCGAAAACATTTATTCAGGTGTTTTGAAGAACATGCTCCAACATTAACCTTAAACTCTGAGTATAAAGTTCACACTGCTGAGTACAATCTCTGGAGCACTTTGCTTATTTTTTATTCTAAAGTCTCACTGTGACCTTGGAAAGAGCAATACTTACATTATTTTTGCCCAATTTGCAGGCAGAAACTTTGAAGTCGTTTGCTCACTAACCACACCCTATAATTGAATTTCAATCCTTCTTTTAATGGCTCATGCGACCGTCACCAGGGCGGCGCCACTCAAACTGAAAGTAGCGAATATGACCATATACCGGCCACGTATCTGCTACAATGTTTTAGTTATTCTGCACCATGCATACAGGCAATGCTTTTGGTTCTCCCTTTATAAACATAAGAAGTGTGCCATTTCATGCTCAAGCCATAATCTACCTGGCAATTAGAAAATGCTATTTATTATTCTTATAATTAATGACATCCCACAAGGAAAATAATGATAACAGTACACAGGAAACGGACTTGACTCCATATCATGCTCCGATCTGTATTCCATTTTAACCCCTTCGGGCATGAGCAACATTTTATTGTGGGTGTAGTTTTAAGATGGACTGCCTCTATTTTAACATGGTGAAATGTTTTATATTTACATTTTTTATATTCTATTAACATTGGGGAGTGTTTCTGCCAAAGGAAAGTTTTACTGCGTAAGCGGGTCATAATTCGTTACTGGATTTTTTGATATTTGATAACATTTTTACAGCAAAATATAACTTTCAGCATTATTCATAATTTAAAATGGAATCAATTGTCATCATAAAATTCACAATAAACAAGAGTCGGAATGTCAAGAAATTTTGGGGAAAATATTCTACAACTTTTAAAACCAAACCATGGACCCATGTAGGCCCCGTGCCGGGACACTCTGGAGCCACGGTCCTCATTGCAAATGCACCAGCTGTCCCCCTCTCGGTGGGCCTGCACTACTTTGTGTACTTAGATTGAAAATTCAGTATTTACAACTTCCACTGCACAAAATGCAATACACAATATGGTAGTATATATGCCTGGAAATGCACCTGACGTTAAAGGGAAAATGAAAAAAAAACATATGTTGTGCGCAACGAAAAACTATACAACTTTGCAATTGGATGTGTTAAGAAATTCGCGATAGTTAACGAGAAATTAAATGAAAACAGCGTGATTTCGGCGTTTCAACGTTCCATTTGCCGGTGCAAAACGGCGGGGAGAACGCCGTTCGATCGGTCGGCCCAAGGGTCGATCGAATCGCGTTCCATGCGCGCTTGTCGGCTGTGCGCACGCAGCGTCGTACCCCCTCCGGCAAAAATGGAATTGTAACGTGATTGGCCGCCCATTCGGGCGGACCGGTAAAACCACGCCCCGTTTAACACAGTTTTTATTTAATTTCTCGTTAACTATTGCAAATTTCTTAACACATCCAATTGCAAAGTTTCGTAGTTTTTCGTTGCGCACAACATCTGTTTTTTTTTTTTCATTTTTGAGTGGACTGTCCCTTTAAAGGGCAACTGACAGGGTAAAATTTACCTCACCAAATCGGTTGAAATTATTTGCTTGCGTTAACCCCCTCTATCTGTACATGATCTGATTTTTTGAAAATTTTTTGTCGATTCGTTATTTTTATAAAAATTTGCAAACTTTCGTAAAATCGGTGGTCGAAATGCGTCGTTCTGTCAAAATATATGCTGCCATTGGCTGAAGCTGCTATGACGCCACACCCACTTTTACCTCATTGGCTAGAGCAACCTAGATCAACCCACAGTCACCGTTTAGCCAATGGCGTTCTGGCTGATGTTGTCCTCTGTGGAATTAAATAACTCCTTTAATAATTTTTTAAAAATATTTTAAGGGAACTCATAGTTTTAATTTAACGTTTCCTATCAACAGTTTTAATGGCATGGAACCTTACAAAACCGTGTCAGTTGTCCTTTAACTAATAAGCGTTTCATCGAAACGTTAGCGTGAACCTAAATTGTTTGGATGCTTGAATTACATATTGTAATCTACTTTTCGAAATTTTTGGAAACTTCGGTCAGGTTTCTTAACGTCACTTACGTGATCGACTAACATGTAAGTTATGACAAAGCCGGTTACCAAACCTGACAGAAGATTCCGAAAATTTCGAAAAGTAGATTATAATATGTAATTCGAGCATCCGAACAATTTAGGTTCACACTAATGTTGCGATGAAACGCTTAGTTAATGCGCAATCGGCGTTTTACGGTGTTTTTAATGTCACATTGGCCTAGGGAATGGTATCACTGCCTGAGTGACGCATTTGCCTGTAACATATGCACACAGACAATTCATGGCAGCCAGAATTAAAATAGCGATGAACAGTGATGGTTAATAAGCACCAATCTGGGGAAAGTTTGTGCAGCCAACATGAAGTCGATTGACTGATGACGTCAGAACATGACCAGGAATTGCAAAGAAATTCTTGCATCGGCGTTATTCCTTATCTCTTATCGTGGTCAAATTACAGGACAGGAGCAATGTTATTTTTCCCCATTTCTATACATTTACGTGGTCAGCTTTTCAGATTGAAATGAAAACTGACGCAGTTTGTTGGTTTCATATCTGTATGCCAAACGTTGTAAATAAGTTATAAGACTAGCTATAGCTAGTTTATATAGTATAAACTCGCATGTGAAATTTGGCCCAAATTCGGAACATGCAGGGTAATTAATGAGCTGTGGCCGAATGAAGGTATTTACCTCCAACCTGTCAACATTTGAATTCACATCATGAAATACTTATGATGCGCTGCCATTGGTTATGACGTCATACCCAAATCGACCTCATTGGCTACACGGCCCCTATAGATCAACCCACAGTCGCCGGTTAGCCAATGGCGGTCTGGCTTATGTTCTCTTTGATTTTCACTAACTCTTTCAATAATTTGTCAAAAAATATTTTAAGGGAACTCATAGTTTTAATTTAACGTTCCCTATCAACAGTTTTAATGGTATGTGACCTTACAAAACCCTGTCAGTTGTCCTTTAATATACATGTATAGACCTTTCATAGAATATGTCAGCACCATCTCATGAGTGCATGCAGTGGAAACACTCCAGTTGTGACAGAAAGCAGTGCATTGTGGTCACGTGTGAAGAGACTGGCGAACATAATGGCTGCCAACCTGAGGATTCAGTAAGGACGAGTTTGCATTACTGACCATCCTCAAATAGACCTCCATCTTGGATTTTTGTGCGCTCGTAAGTCAGAAGGCGGGGCAAAATTGCAGTGGGCGCGGCTGAGTGAAAAAGGTCAATTGAATGTGTTCAACATATTATGGCGAAGTAGCACACGTGATGAAATGAATTGTGACCTTATGTTGGGACACCTTAGTGAATGCCCTAACGGAAAAGTTAACTTTTCCGGATCTGCACCACCGAATCTGCACCACTGAATCTGCTAGTCAGTCAAATGTGAAACCAAACCAATGTACATCAGATCTGTTTATATATCTGGCAATTTAATACAGATCTGACAGCAACTCGGCTAGAACTGCCATTGGAACTTGGATCTGGCCATTTGCGCCCAGTTTTTGACCTGATCAGATTACCAGACCAGATTCTTTATACCAGACAAAATTGGTTCTGAATATTTTCCATAAGGGTGGGGACAAAGGGCTATAGAGGCCCCTGTCATACTTTTCAAATGGGACTGCTAATGACCCAAAGCGGGAAAAATTGTGACCTTTTGGTTCAACTCTCGTACATTCGCTGTGGCAATGGAAGTTATAATTTGTGATGGCGTTATAAAAACCATTTGATATTGAAATAGCCCAATTGATGAAGAGGAGAAATTGGGGATTTGTTTTTAAATTTAGTAAAGTTAGTTATTGGTATAAAACCGCGTAATATTAGAGGCCGTAGTGATCGAATGTGGGCTGATATCTGCTGTGTGTTCGCTAAGGTAGAAGAAACTTTGGTTTGGCCACATGTAAATTGTTGAAAGGTTTGGAAGGTGCTTTGATTTCGCAATGTGGAGGAAGTGGTTTGCGCGTCAACGAGGATTTCACCTCAAACCCTCATCCTTCTCGAGTAAAGGAAATGTGCAAGGGGCCATCCCTTAACTACGTTTTTTCTTTGTTTTTGTCCCCCTACGAATTGAAGGCTCCAGTGCTTCAAGTGCTCCTACTTTCTCCTACTTTTAGTCTTTTGGCTTATTTACTCCTACTTTCAGTCAAGAAACTCCTACTTTTTCACCATTCTTTTGAATTTTAGCAGAGGTCAAAGGCTTGGAAGCGAGTCATCAGAGGAATAGAGTTTGCGTTTCTCTAGCTAGGTGACAGGGCTGAATGGGAGTGGCCAGTATTTATTACAACAGCCGTGCCACCTAGCTAGAGAAACATGAACCAAATTGGCCCAAGGATTGATACCATGCTTGGCAATTAGAGGCGCTGGAGGCAAGGGCGCAAGTGACAAAATTTAATAGAACTTACTGCATTATTTTTGTTGAATTTTCTACTAAATCTCCTACTTTTTGCTATAGTTCTCCTACATTTCCAAAAAATTAGCTCCTACTTTTCTCCTACTGTAAGTGAAGGAAAAAGCGGGAAAACGGCGGATGCGAAGAAATCGAGACGGACACATTCAAGTTGTGTTGCAAAAGAGGAAGAGTTTAATAAAGTTCTTCTATTTATACATATTGTACATTGGGCGGAGTTGCAACTGAATAACCAATTAAGTAATTGGAAAAAGAAATAACACTAAATACGGATTGGCTAAGGTAAGTATTAGCCGCAACGAAACGGAAACAACTCGAAATGTTAATAAAGTGGAACCTTGCACTACTTTTTGTGTTTTCTTGGCTTGAAGCACTGTGAAGCGAAATGATGTCTTTTACTAAGTTTATTAACTTGTACATTAAACTTAGTACCCAAAAAATTAGTTTTTTCACGCCTTGTTTTGTGTAATTGTGATCTTCACGAGGAGGGTTTTGTATAATTATATCTCACATACCCGTTATGCATGCATGGTGACCGCACTGTTTATTATGAGGAATAACATTCGTGTAGGTGTATATAGTACAGTATACAGTATAGCATGACTTTGCCAATATTTGGAGTGAAAACATGCATTAAGAGTAGGCCTACAGGGAGAGAAAGTGTTGTATATATACAGTATATCGTCGACTGGGAAAGCAAATATTGCTACAGTCGCCTCTTTGCTCGGTCCACATGCAAATACAAACGTATTCATGTGATTTGTCACATTCCGTTTGGCTCAGAATAATATAAAAAAATTAATGGAAAACGTCGATTTTAGGTATATAGTATATCGATTAATGAGATTTTAACCAAATAGCTACATTTGCATGTTTATGCTATATTAATATAATTAAAAAATAACATTTCTTAAGATTTTCCCTTATGTTTACCTAACTTTAACTCAGGTGTTTTATGTTTTCATAACATTTTTTCTGATTTCATCCTCATTGCCTGTCATGCACTTGTTAATTTAAGGTGTTTGGAGGTTATACATCGTTAACCCTGAAGTGATTCTTAAATTGTTATGGGTTGTTGGCGGTGTTAACTTATTTTTTATTTATTCATTTGCAACATGGACCTGGCAATATGATAAAGAAAAATTAGTTTCAAAGGAGGACATAAAAGAAAAACAAATATATAGAGTGAAAATTAAAATGTAATTTCTATATAATCATTGTTTCTTATGTGGGGCAAGGCTAAACTGATATATCTAGGTCTGTACAGTATATAAAACTATCAATTTTTTAATTGTTATATAAGTATACCTAGCACAGGAAATAATTTGAGATCATTTATACAGACACATTTTTATGTTTTTTAGTATATTACATCATGGCAAAGAATAGAAATAACGCCTTAAGACACTTTAAAGGCAAAAGAGTTGGAAAAAATGGCGGTTTAATGAAGATAGATATTCGCTTAGACACTCATTAATAATGCATGCTTAGGATATATGAATATACATTAGGTAACATTAAGGCTGGATGAGTTCTTCTGCATGTATGCATACAAACAGTATTTTGTTGTTTATTAATTTAACTTAATTTAGCATTTTACAACTTCAATTTTCAATATATGCAATATTCAAATTGCTTGTCGATATGTTTTGACGATGTCCCTGATGTCCCTTGCAAATGTAAGGCATTTAATGTAAAGGAAAACTATATATACATATGTGTGCATAATATATAAATTATTCATGAATGAAATAATTTGTCGGAAATTGCTAGCAATTTGCATTGAGCAAAATAGAAAAACTAATATTATTTCACGTGTTTGCTCTTATCCCCATACATAATATCTCTTATGTCTGTTGTGTTTTGCTAATTGAAAATCAATGGATAAATTTATTAGTGTGATATCTTGTTGAAGGTTTGTTAAATTAAATTGTGTTCATGAACACAATGGCATGCAATTGATAAATGATGCTTATAAATTCTGCACAATATATTGTTTTAAACTATATATAATGTTAGATCTGATTATGTTTAGATTTCATTCATTAATTATGTTGGTATTTGAAGTAGGCCTATTGAGGTCTATATACTTTTAATTGCATCATCATATTTTCACATTCCAAGTTGGTACTATAATTAAACTTGGAATTGAACTGGTTGTATTTCACTGGAAATGTCATATTTATCACACTTGGTATGTATGCACACACATGTAAGTATGTATTTCAATGGATTCCTTGACCTGGGAAT
>JAVBJR010000209.1:0-4093 GCA_031546965.1 Dysgonomonas sp. | reverse complement strand
ACGTAAATCCTGTATGATTTTCATATTGTTGCAGTTTTTGTATTCATTCTCAAATTAAAGCCCCAACAGCACATCTAATAAATCTGTTACTTTTTTGCTTGATTTTGCTATACGAGAATACATTGCAACCATGTTAAATTGTGGTAAAATATCATATCTGGTACACTATAAACGCAAATGGGATTCTTTTTCAAGTTAATGTTAAGTTCTCTGTGGTTTCAGATATCTGCCTGCTGTTTGACATTTTCCAAGATAATATGGCCATATCGATGTGAGCTTATTGCACAAGTGCTTTGTTTATATATGCCAATTTTACGACTAAGCTGCAAAATTGCGTGGCCGCATGGTCATTTCATATATTTTATGGGTTCTCCCTGCAATATATGCTGAAATGATGTTTTTTCTCCGAAATTCAAGCATTTATCTTTATTTAAAGGGTTATTTGAGGAAGCAAAACGTTGTAATGTTTGTTTTCTCTTGTAATATTTGAGACAACAGCGATATGCTTTTATTGGTTTGGATGAACTGTGCATGTTGTCATTGATCTCTTTGTTTGTTTCACTTACTTTCCTTTCCTCTGCAATCTATTCAGATCGATTAATTTTAAACGTATGTCCACAGCACTCATAATAAATGAACAACAGATCGCGTCATTCATTGTTTCCTGTAAAGTAATGCGCTAGAAACATCGTGCATTAGAAAACACAAACCTTATGGATACTTCGAGGTTAGATTCAGACCTCCGAAAATGTTACTTAATCAAAACAAATTGATACTTATTTAGCCTAACATAAATTATTGTATACAAGGTGTCTTGTCATATTCGCTGTATCTGTGAAGGGGGAAAGGATTAACTTGTACTGAGGGGAGAAGCCCATTTTAATAGGTGCGCTCTATTGTTTATATAAACTTCCAACTTAGACTGGCCTCTCTTTTCTGAGAAAAATCAAAGGCAGCCGGCCACATGTGCCTATCAAAAGGGGCTTCTCCCATCAGTACAAGATTAATCCTTTCCTCCTCCACTGGCTCTTGTAAGATAGCAGGGGGAGGGGGCTATCCACTGATGGCATGTAGGTGAAATTGAATGATGCTTTCAAGGTTGATAACAAATTGCCATCTCTGAATGTAAACGAGCTAGAGGCCTAGTTCCAATTGGGAAGTTGAATCACATTCCTGTTTATTATATTTCAGATTTATTTCGAATTTTGGAAGTAAAAGGCGAATTAGTACCGAATTTCCTAAACTGGCTTGTGAGCTTCACAGGAAAGCCAACCATGAAATTGTGCAGAGCTTTGCAAGCTAGTATACACTCTAAGAAAAAGTGGTGTAATTTTGCACCATAAATGGTGTTCAACCGATGGGACATATAGAACACTTTTAGGTGCATTTTAACACCATTTGAAGGCAGTAAAGCATATACACCATAGCTTAACACCTTCTAGCTCTTCATTAATCCATATTAGAGATTAGCATTTCTAGGAAATGGGATCCCTACAGGTGTGATAACAATGGCTAGAAAGGCCTGCCCGGTTAATGTTTTAACTATGGTGTATCCTAAACACCTAGATGGTGTGTGGAGGGAATATATCACCCTCAAACACCAAATTTATACCTCCTCAACACCATTTGTTTTTAGAGTGTATATAATTCAAATGAAATGTCAATACTTCAGAAAATATTACGAATAATGAAATAATAAGCTTACGTTACGTACATTTGTAGGCCGGATTATAATGACTCAAAACTCTGTTACCCCTATTACAATTTTTACTTCAGCCACACGCTATATGTCGGGTATCTCTTTGTTTCAATCAATATTTATCTCAAACATGTGCATCCGAAGAAAATCAAACGCGTTATTTATTGTATATTTTGTACAATCAATGCATTGATTAGTACTACATGATTACATGTATGATTACATGCACGGTTGTGAATCACGCCAGCAAAACTAAATACTATAAATGAGACCCTATTGGCCTAATTCTTCAAATGCTGTGCATGAATACTTTTTGCGTTGTATGTATTATTATTAGATATTCTACACCCGAGTGTGTTTTGTTTCTGTTAGATGTTACATTAAGTGAAAATATCCAATCACTGAACATATTTGAGATGTAATTTATAAGTTCAAGCAAGAGTGTATTTTCATGGGTTAATTATCCGAAAAGTAATGATGGTTTTTTTTCTCAAATACAAAACTGTTGTTATGTCAAATGTTACATACCCTAACAGAATGTTGAACACGGATATTAAAGTAATGTTTAAAATTATTACCTTACATGTGAAAGTGTTTCTTAGCCCTATAGGAAAAAATAACGTCCACAAAGTTTTGTGTCACTGTTGCCGCCAGTGTATATTGAGCAAATTTATTACAAGCATTGGTCTCGTTTAAAAGGAGAACAGACAGGGCGGGAAAAGTGGACTATGACCAACCCTGCCATTGGGTTAATTTGGACTACCCGCCAATTAGTCTGTCCATTATTGGCCAGAACGGGTTCTCGAGGCCGTTTTAGGTACTGACCATAGTCCACTTTTCCCGCCCTGTCAGTTCTCCTTTAAACTGTCAAACTTTGTCAAACGACATATTGATCACATTAAAGGAACAAGTTTTTACTGTCTTCAGGAATTGATTTATTAGACAAGCCATACTGCACAAAATGCATGAGTCGAACTGTCATTACTGGCAATGCTAATACAAAAATTAATATACTGGTGGCAATAACGACACAAACTTTTATAGATTGTTATTTTTTCATAGGGCCAAGAAACACTTTCTCATTAAACATTACGTTATGTAACTAGCATGTGACATTACAACAGGTTTGTATTGTAAAAAAAAAAAAAAAAAAACGGTCATTACTTTCCGGATACCCCTCGTGTAAGGTTTTTGTGCAGTCGAGGCAACACAATAAACGCAAGATAGGTGGCAGCACTTAAATTGACGCTATGGTCGATTTGGAATTATATCTCAAAAAGTTAATTTTATCATACACTCGTGGTTGTTTCAAATTGCGCATGTTTTCTCTTTGTAATTACTATAATAGTATTTTAAAGTTTTCTGGAGTCTGAAAACTATTGTATAGTAGTTTAATTTGATTGTCACATGTTATAAATTGTATTTGTCATAAAAATATATTTTGTGCAGGGTTATTTCTGTCTTAGCCAAAATTATAACCATCAACGTAAATTATGTAGCAGATTTAGGCAATAAATGTTATTTCAAATCGGGAATGCACCAATTCTCTTGAGAAGTGATGTAGATTAATTTAATGCCTGTATTGAAAAGCAATGCGTACACCAATGACTATTTGAAAAGCACTTACTGGAGAATCAAACTCCTGGAAGTCAAACTCCGGGTGGCTGGCTCGATGACCGTGCCAGCGTTTCCACTCTCCAATTAAGTGTTGTTGTGTGTTTTTTTTAATATAGACATTAACTTAATACATCACTTCTCATTGCGAATTGTTGTTTTCCCGAACTGATGTGGTTAGCATTGACAAGGCTAGTACATTTGTAAATTGTGCAGTTTAGAAAAGTGCTTTTATTAGTCGGAGCATGCGAGATGTGAACTGAAATAAGTGTCTTTTGCCCTTGGTAGGTTGGCTATTGGGAAAGTTTGGTTTTATACGTCATATCTCCTGAAATATATGTAGACTATAATACATAACGGTACAGGAAACCCTGCAACAACGGTGCATCATTGATGATGCAATGAGCGAATTTGAAAACCGTTTTTAATGTTAGGTCATTATCATTTCTATCTGGCAAACAAAAAAGAGATAAGATGCCTACTCCAATTGGGAAGTTGCAGCACATACATTTTTTAGTAGCACTTAATGTTGATTAGAATTTTCCAAGCAAAGGGCGAATTTGTATGGAATTTCTAAACCAGGTTGTTTGGTTGTCACAAGTCAGCCAATGATAAGAGTTTATCCTGCAGAAAAGCTTATGCTTCTGTATAAGACACAGTTATTTTCAAAGTTCTGCTCCACAACTCATGATATTTGTTTCTGCTAGCTGTTTTATAAATCAAATATAAATTTGCCCTTCCAAAATCTCAATTCAAAATGTAATGTAGGCTACATATCAA
>JAVBJR010000973.1:0-2521 GCA_031546965.1 Dysgonomonas sp. | reverse complement strand
TTGTGTCCTCTATCACATGCTCAGCAGAGAATTGCGTGGTGTTCCACATGTTTGTGCATAGTTGCAAAAGTATCCCTACTCCACTGTTGGAGATCAAATGGTGCAGTGGTTGCCCAGATAACACAGAAACGTTTTTAATACCCGGAGAAAGACACTTCCCAATAGCCTACATTGCATCATACTGGTGGTGTGACCACTAATTGCTGGGTGAAAGCCAGCACACCCCATATTGTTAGCGTTTTATAAACGTTCTTTGAGTTACTTTTCAGTCAAAGAAGCGTTTCTCCTTGGTCGCAAACGCTTTCGTTCTGTTTTTGTGCAGGTGCACCAAATTCGTCATACGGGCGTTTTATTTAGGTTTCTTTGCCTGGGGCACCAGTCTGCGAAAAATGTTATATGCACGTTTCATTTAGGTTTCTCATCCAATTTAGTGGCCGTTTTATTCACGTTTTTGTAGGAGCAAAGAAAATATTGTATACACATATGCAATTGAAATATTTTTATTCTGTTTTCATACGAAAATAACACTTTAATGGTACATACAACAGCGACTTAGCGATACAATTAACAACATTCATGGTTGCAAATTAAACAATGATGCGTTCAACATCCCAATTACGCATTCTCACCTATAGCTTGTCATTTTGTAACGGCCCGGTACATTACCGATGTTATTACTGCTGTTCCTCCCCCTCGAATGACGGAAGCACGAACCGGCGATGTCGAACCGCGTAAGCAGTTCGCCACGCCCCCTGTTGGGAGTTGCGGGAACGACGAGTCGCACCCCAGTAAAGGGAAGCGCCGTTGGGTACGGTCGCCTTCCCCTCCCGATGGTGGCGCTAACGTCGCGTCGCCAGGAGAACACCCCTCGTGGTGAACTCGTCCAACTGGCGACATTTCCTATAAAGGGCGGTGCACGAGCCTTGGGAGCTCAGTCGGCTGGACGGTTAGGGTCAGAGCAGACCTCCTAGAGGAACTCCTCTGACTAAGCCCAAGCCTTCTAACCCTCGAACAAGGGTCTAGGTTATATACCTTTAGACTAAGTACGTACCACCTCGATATAGTTAGTGTGGCTGTGGTTTAATGTACATTACGCCAATACAGAGTGTCTACAGTACTTTCATGGATATTTGCAACTTTTTTCCAGGACAAAATATATAAAGTGAAAGATAATTACATAATAAACCACATTAATCCTTTAAATACTAAGTGGAATGAACCATAAAATTTCAAAAGTCTCATGCTTAATTGGTATTTTGTTACAAGTAAATCAGAAGCAGAACACATAAATCAATAAATGAAATTATGTAAAGTGTCAAAAATGATACATTTTCCAGGATTAAGAACAAATTCCAGTATATTTCCAGCATTTCAAGGACAGCAAAAAGATTCCAGCATTTCCATGCAGTATCAGTAGACAAGCTGCAATAACAATATTGATTTATGTAAATATGTAGGTATTGCAATTATAAATTTGAAGCACACACATAACTCACAGTTATTTGGATTTGATTGTCACAATGCCCAGATTGTGCTAATTTATGTCCCTTGAAGAAATGGAATGTTCGAATCACAGTTCGTTCTAATCTGCGGTTCGATACAGCGCAAAAACCACGTCAAATCGTAACGGTGGTCAATTGTCAGTGGTCAAATGACACCGTACGCCACCTGCGAGTCGAGCGTCGATCTAACAATGGCGGCATCCAATGCGTCACTCAGTCTCCCATAGAGCTGCAACCCCCCTGGGTGCGCCACTGCTCCACTCACGCCCTGATTGGCCAAAGCCAACGTGATGAAATTCAAAAATTTCAAAAACCATTGAGCAGATCGAATCAGCAGAGATCAACATGTCCACACGTTGTACAAGCTGCAGGGTGCAATTTGATATAGAAATGCAAATAGTGGCCGTGGATTGTAGCCATTTATACAAGGCTTGCCTCAAAAGAATGTTCAACATACGAGAATTGCGAAGATTGGCCCAGGATCGTGAAGCAGGTGGCGATGAGGCACCAGCTCCCCCTTCCCTCCACTGGAGATACAGGATAATAATGGTCACATGGACCATGACAGCGTAAGTATTGCTTTTAATTCAGATTTAATGACAAAATATAAAATGCAATGTAATATTTGTAGGACTATGAAAGTGCTTTGGATATGTCCCTCGAAAAGGAGCCAGCACCTTCTGCTTTATCTGTGGACTTGCCCACCCATATAACTCGCCCTTCGTAAATGTCGAAGACTTCAATCCATTGCGAGTCATCGAAAATATAGCAAAAATCCAGAACTCCAATGAGTCCTTAGTGTTGGCCGGCAACAAAATCAGGATCAACATCATCCATGTGGCCATGCCCCCGAAAGGTGCAGGAAAACTGGAACAGCATCTAAACAATAGACCCATCATAAATCCGTATGAATGGGTCAGAAACAAGCACAGTATGGTGACCATCATAAATGATGTCCAACTCTGCCTAGCACGTGCACTTGGTGTTGCCATTGCACATGCGAACAAAACAGCCAGCCT
>JAVBJR010000330.1:0-5838 GCA_031546965.1 Dysgonomonas sp. | reverse complement strand
GAAGTGCTACGAGTTGGAATAATCATGGAATTTTCCGAAAAATGACCTGGAAATCAGGGAAAAATCAGGGAATTTGGTTTAGAATTATCGCTGGGTACCCTGAAGTGGTTTGCAAATTGATAGATGTACTAAGGGGCTGTTTGGTAATCACGTAAACTTTTATTGGTAATGTAAGTTTTACGTGACGTATTATCATTCGTTGTAATTCTGTATTTGCAGATTATTGCGGTTTGTCGTTTGGTCAGAATTCTCAGAATGTGGAATAGGTAATGTGACGGTTAGAACATTGTTTTATTCTTGTATATACCAACATTCATTAATATATTATAAGTACACAAATTTCCACTTTCGAAATTTCCTATTTGTACTTGCTGCATTTCAAATTATACTTTCTAAATTAATTCCCAAATGTTGCATGTGACTTTGCAAATTTTCCATTGTGCGTTGAAAATTTCAAATTATACTTTCCTAATTGCTTTCCAACTGTACAATGTTACTTTCCAAATTTCCAAATTGACATTCGAAATTTGAATGTATATGTAGGTACTGTCCAAATTAAATTAGCAAATTGCCAATGTTACTTCCCGGATTAATATCAAAAATTTACGAAGATGTTACTTACCAAATTAATTTCAACAATTATCCAAATTTATCTCAAAAAATTTTCCAAATTTATTTCAAAAATTTTCCAAATTTATTTCAAAAATTTTCCAAATTTATTCCAAATTTATTCCAAAAATTTTCCAAATTTGTTCCAAAAATTTTCCAAATTTATTTCAAAAATTATCCAAATTTATTTCAAAAATTGTTTCAAATTAATTCATATTTTCCAAATTGTCCACATTGATTTAAATTTTCCAAATTGTCCAAATTAATTGAACCAAATTCATTGAAATTACCAAAATTTTCCAAATTCGTTCAGATTTTCGAAATTCATTCAAATTTTCTAAATGTAATCAAATTTCCCCAATTATCCAAATTCATTCAAATTTCCCAAATTTGCTAAATTCATTGAAATTTTCCAAATTCGTTTAAATTTTCGAATTTCATGCAAATTTTCGAATTTCATTCAAATTTTCCAAATGCATTAAAAATCTTCAAATTTGCCAAATTCGTGCAAATTTTCGAAATAAGTTCAAATTTTCCATATTCATTAACATTTTCCAAATTCATTAAAATTTTCCAAATTTCCAATATTTTTAAAAATTCTTGCCAAATTTGCAATTTTGCTTTTCAAATTCATTGCACAATTTGAAATGTAATATTCCGAATTTCCAATCTGACATTCCAAAATTTGAATGTGTAGTTCGCAAATGAGATGGGATTGCATTAATGAATAGTATAATGTAATATAATATGAAATGAAATAAGAAAAATACAATTGGAAATGATTCAAAGCGAGAAGATTGTTAAACTGTATTAATTGCATTACATATAACATAATGGTAATAGCAGCAGTAATTTACATATGTTATTGGATGTCAATTATCTATTGATCATGATTTTCCTTATATAAGTTCTGCTTTTAAGTCATTAATTAAAAACGTTTTTAAAAATATTGCCACCGTTGACAGGTCTATCAATAATTAGAGTTATAAACATCGATGAAATTTAAAATATGTTTTTACCACCAAAATCTCATCCCATAGTTATGTTAATATGTGCATAATGTCCTTTCATTTCCTTACAATACTATGCAACCATAATTGAATTTTACATTTGTTGTCTGACAATTTTTAACTATACCCATACATATGGTAATGTAGCCAGTAGATATTTGTGGAATTGTCACATAGTTATATAATAATGGTGCGGATTATTTATGAACTCGTTCTCTACTTTGCTGGCTCGTGAAGATCAGATGATGAAACAGGCTGCGATTGTTTCCAAACAGTTAGTTGCAGATGTGTTGGAAAAATAATAGCTGATGATTGCCTACGGAATGTAAGAACAGCTGCAGAGCGAGTTGACGGTATGTATCACAGCCAGGAATTTGATGCAGTTAACACAATAGCTTATCATATCTTTTATTATTTTGGACAGTTCCAAACATTGTACCCAAGCTTCTGTTCGTGGCTTCGTGCTCCAATTGGAAACAATTCGAAAAGGAAACGTCACAGCATCATAATAAAATTAATTCCTGTATTTCAAATGACAGCCTAACCGCTTGGCTAGACCTCACTTTAATTGAGTAAATCCTCTCACTCCGTACATTTCATGTTAGCAATGAAAACTTTGAAGTCATTATCGGTGAAGATGGAATCGGAATAGTTTCAAAAATTTGAAACGTTAAGAATACATGTTTAATACAAATAAATACATGTTTCAATGGATATAAGTTGATTGTGTTCCTTCTTCCTCTTTTTTAATGGGCTTTGGCATATCACAACTGGTTGTTTAGCATGCTTCGATATGTTTGTGTTTCCTTGAATTGTTTTGACAAAATGCGCTGCAAACGGATGCGGGTATCTTGATACGTGCAATATTAAAATCTAATTGTAAAAATAATTTAAGTTCCGGTGCATAAGAAACATGTAATTACATGTATAAAATCATCCAAATTCCCCATAAGCATACAATGAGGGGTTTTCTGATATACGGCCCGTCCATGTGTGCTGTCCGAAATGTTCTTTCAGAGGGTCTTGGCAAAATCGATTACTTAATATGAATTGCACTCCATGTGATAGCAAATACCTTGTCACGTCAACAAAACTGCGTACTGCAAGGATTACCAGGCAAGCAATAAAGCTTCAATGACTGATGTCGATATACCCATGACATTAGATAGTTTGGGCCCTGCGAATTGACCAGTCCTGTCTGTAGTTCCACAGATGTTTTCCAGTTAGTGAAGAAATACAAGAATTTGTTTTGCAAGAACTGAAATGAAAACAGAAATGTATTTCATGCAACAAATTAATTTACACCGTTTACTGGTTTACTTACGTCAAAACGAGGGTCGTCACATTGTCGGTAAGCTGCAAGATTTGACTTGATTTTGTGTTGTGCTTCATCCAAATTCCTCGAGTTTAAGCAGTCAAAAAATTAATGAACTAAACTTATGAACTTTGCTGACACGAACAACGTAGAAAACAAGAATGTGGGTTGCAATACTGTTGGAGACATGTTCCTGTAATAAATGATTAAAACATTAATTAAAAGAACTTGTTCATGTTAATGACAGATGTGGCTCTCACCCCATCGGAAGTCCGGTTTTTGCCATCGATAAATCCTACCATTCGTTCACCACGCTTGTCAAACGCACGATCTTCTGTTATTTGCATTTTGTCATGTCAAACAACAACAAATTTCTGATTTTCCTCAAGTTGGGCAGCCTGCCTTTTAATATCATGTGAAGTCGTCTGTTTCTGGAAATCAGAAGCTGGAGTCACTTCATTGGTATAATCTGTTAATGTAGATTCGCCAGGAAGCTTGAGTGCACCAGTATCTCGCAAGATATTATATGCGGCAGAACTATATCCATGCAACAAGATCGCAAACCGCAATTATTGGGTGCATTTCTCATTCCATGAAGATTCGAAGTGGAAGCTTTCCGTTGCTCTCCCGAAAACAGCTTCGCAAATTCATTCTCAATCTTGGTATTCATTACTTGCATTAAACACTCGTGTGTGTGTTGTCATCTACAAGAATCATCTGTAAACCGATTATCTTTGCAAGTTGTCATTGAAGATGTGTGTTGTGTGTGCGACTTGTTTTCAGTATTGAAATAAGCTGACATGGTTGCAGACAGGAGTCTTCAAAATGCCTTGAACAGATGTGTGCAGTTTTATTGTTGAAGCTCTTGTCACTGGGGCCAACCGCTGCGATTAGTTTTTTTGCCACTCGTCCTTGCTGTCAGAGATCCCCATTGCTGGAATGTTATGGAAAGACAGACCTCTGTGCATTTTACTGTTTGCACCACAGCCAACAAGGCAGCAATGATGTCCACCACCGCATATTTGTGGTCTGGCCAATGCTACGGTAGATGTACGGTTTTTCAATGCAGCTTATAAAAGAAATACAGTTAATAAAATTTTAGAATTGTGCTATAATGTAAACAATCCAGATCATTGTTATATACATTTACCAAACAAATCGCTCATAAAAAGAGAAAATTGCAGTGATGAATGCTGAAAACTGAACTTGACTGGCTTAACCTATGCTTCAACTACGGTTTAATACTTCTTGATGAGGAATTGCTCCCAAACCGTAGGCCACCAGTGTTCCACTGCTGGGCAACTGGTTGTGAATCGCCCTACTTTAAACTAAATGCTCCAATTGTTCACCTCGCCGCTCAAATGGGTTTATCCGTGAGCGGATAACGAGAGTGAAGTGAACTCATCTCACCTGAAATGAACCCTGACTGTGTAAAGCACTCGGTTTTTGTTAAGACCGCAAATGAATGCCACTGGTCTATTCTGTAACAAATGGAGTTGGAAGGTACTGTTGCCGTACCATCCGATTGGCTGCCCGGACTGACATTAGGTGTTTTTTTTTTCTTTATACCTTTTTTATGCTTGCTGCAAATATAAAATTAAAAAAAGCAGTGGGGGGTTGCTAGGCAACCGTGAAGTAATGGAGGTGATGGCACAATTACAGCACTCTTAACTACGTTTTCGTGGGTGGGCCTGGGAGGGACATCCTCGGGTTGTGACCTGGATAGTGGGGGTGTAGACCCAGATGTGATGACACAACAAATAATATAATAATTTGTTTTCTCTCCATTCAAATATATTCTCCTTCTCCTAATATAATAAGTTTACAACAGAATTTTGGAAAATATTTAACCTCCCCCCCTTCACATTTCAATGCTACTTTTCAAGGACTCTTCTCTCCTCCTCCAAGTATCACATGTCCCCAATTATCCAATTATTTACGAGTCAACCCCTCCCCAATTCCCTTTGGCAAGTAACCAGCCCCTTTTCCGGTCATGTGACTTTATGCAATGCCATGCAAGAATTTGTTTTTCTTGCAGAATGCCATACACCTCGTTATTTCATCTCATTTCATTACAGGTAAATTTGTCATTTTCTTATTTTAATCTAAAAAAATGTGATGTCACACGGGGGGGGGGAGGTTAGGTACATTGTGACTAGGCGTGACATGGGGGAGGGGAGGGGATAAAATGTATGGAAAAATGTGTGATGAAGTTTATGGACAGCCCCTGGGCAACCGGTTTTGAATCGCAGTAATTTGAACTAAATGCTCCAATTGTTCACCTTGCCACTAAATGGATTTAGCCATGAGTGGATAACAAGAGTGAACTGAAGTGAATGCAACTCACCTGAAATGAACCACGAGTCTGTCTGTAAAGCACTCGGTTTTTGTTAATACCACAAATGAAGGCCATTGGTCTATTCTGTAACAAATGGAGTAGGAAGGTGCCATGCGATTGGCTGCCCGGACTGATCTTAGGTGTTTTTTGTCTTTATACTTTTATTATGCTTGCTGCAAACTTCAAAGTAAAAAAAAAGCATTGGGGGGTTGCTAGGCAACCGTGAAGTAATGGAGGTGATGGCACAATTGACCATTTTGGCAATACCACAGCGCTATCTGGCGGCAAGCCCAGCAACCTTCAACGACGTGACGCCTTGTAATGCATTTCCTATGTGCATACGCGATTAATGATGGGAAAACACTGTAGGATGCAATTGCTGTGTTCCAATGCATCCTTATCATAAAAAGAATTTTGTTTTTTACAATTTTGCAATGCAGATCACAATTTACAAACATATAATTTTTAAATTTATCAAAAGTTGGTAATCCTAGCTCTATGTTGTGTTAAATTTCCTATCTAGATGTACTAAAATATAATTTAATTATGAGGTAGAATTTATTTTG
>JAVBJR010000572.1:0-4316 GCA_031546965.1 Dysgonomonas sp. | reverse complement strand
CACCACACTGCAACCAATGGCATACCGTAATTCAGTATGTATCGATCTGTATCGATACAAGAAGTACTATTTTTTGCCCTGTAGCCCCGCCCTTGCTCCGCCTATTTAGTCTAAGGTTTGGCTGGGACGAACTATAGTACTATTAATATAGCTCTATGGTCTTCACTGAACATACGATATATTCCTTATAATTTTTCGTAATTATACTTGGTTATTATGAAAAAAAAAGTATAAGCTACACGATCAAGCAGATTGAATAGACGCCGCCCTTTTATACGCACCAGTTACAAAAGCAAGGCGGCGAAAACAGTGATGTAAACACGAGCCGCATTCGACTTTTTCCGTTTTTCTCCGAACGTTTCCGAGTATTGCCGAAGAGCGCCGAAGATACGCGTGCGGCGTGGACATCAGCAGAATCACAGGTTGCCATTCTTCCCACGCCCCAGCCTGGGGGACCAGGGTCCTCAGCAGATTACAGGTGTACCATGCAATGTTAATGAACGTCCAAGCTAAAACTTTACTCGCTTCCAATCTACCTAATAATACCTCCTATGAAGTTCCTTCGACTGCAAAATGTACCCATAATGCGGCAACATTTGCATCTATTTTGTATTACACTCATGACGTCATATCATTGTCGGCATTGCATGCCGTGTCCCTTGGAAAGAGACCCTAATGTGACGTCATCATCCATTGAACTCATTTCATTTGTAGCAAAAATAACAATTACATGCAGGAAGAACCTGAATTCATACTTTTAAATCATATCAAGAGAGATTATATTCATATACGTATCAAAAACGAAGATTTCCCTCCTCGTACAAGTAACGGCAGCCATTTTGATTCGACGCGCCCCCTCGTGGCCGTCAACAGAACCTCATATTGCTATTCACTCTTTGGTTAATAAATCTTACATGTGATCCTATTCACTTCCTCATTATCTAAATTAGTTACATATATTGCAGACAGTCTGCTTTGGCAAAAGTACTAACATACTATTTATAATATTCTATTTTTGTAAACACATTTAACCTTTAAAATTTAAATGAATATGAGCTGAAACTTTTCTCTCGTTGATTTATAAGTCGGCTGCACTGATGTTACACACAAACATGTAATTCTAGCATCTTTCGTCCATAAACTGTCATCAAGGAGCTGTCATTAAGCTTGTTGTTGTCCGATATATTGTATTGTAATGTATTGGAATCGGGTATAAATTAGTTAATTAGAAAAATAAATAACTTATGGAGAAATTAAATTAAGTGCAGCATAATATGAAATATGTCGCAATTATTAAAAAACAATACGTACTTATTATTTTCCTTCCCCATATTTCTATTTCTAATATGTGAACATGTGAACAAACAGTCCATTATATTTTATCGTATTTATAAGCAATATTTCAGTTTAGTAATTTTATTATACTGCAAATTTGGAGTTGTTTGAATACATTATTTCCTGTATTTCTCTGGCTTGAAAGAAGTTTCAGAAGATATGACGTCATAAAGTAGGGGGAAGTTGTGAAGCCAAAAATGTGTACATAACATAAAGACGCCCCCTAAACGGTATTATTTTCCTTTTGAAATCGAAAGATAACTTCCTTTAATCTCTTATATTTATAAAATCACATCATCACAGCGACACTTTCATAATAATAATAAATAAATGCAAGAAGTCGAAAGAGGATCTTGTTGATGACGTCACCAGCGGGGTGAAAAATGAACCTTTCCAATTGTGGTACAATGCAAGCCATTGAGAGCTTTTGTCACCACTTCCGGTGGTGGGCAAAGGGCACTGCGATACTCGTCCATTTACTGCATATATATGTATACAGAGTTTATTGAAAAGGTGTGTGTGACGTCAGAGGGTGTGGAGTACTGAAAGTGTACTGAAAGGGCTCCCTCTATCGTTGCACGTGCGCAACAAGGGGTGTGACCACTTGAATGAACTCCCGGACAACAATCACCAACCAACACTTTCTGTTTGCAATGTTTTTATTGCAACAAAATACTATGTAACAAAAATATGTTTCGTTTAAGAATATCATGTTCCATAATGTCAGGGACATCATCATCATCATCATCCCATCATTCCCTCCGTATCACTCGCATGGAGCCTACCAGGCAGCATCAACAACAACAAAAAAGCCTTGCACAAGGACCTCACAGAACTAAGATTTCCATAAGAATAAGACATCAGTTAAAGGAGAACTGACACGGAAATATTCGACCTCACCGATTTGGTCGATCGTTTTGTCAACTCGTCAGACGCGTATTCTGAAACTTCGTTGCGATTTTCAGATTTGTTTACCGTATCGTTTAATTGTTACGACGACTTGAGTAAATGTCCATTTCGGTCGTCAAGTCGCAATGTACGTCACGGATCGGAAACGCTGCGATTGGCAGAAATTCGAAAACGTTCGATTTCGATCGACGACGATCTGTCTCATTGGCTCGCGCCATTTTGCCGCAGGACATTGTGACGCCAGCGCCGTGACATCGCACTTCTGTGACACCATGGCGTCACATCTCTAACCAGTCGTAACTATTTTTTACTAATGTTTACAAAAGTATCGTTCTCGGCAATCGTTTTTTTGGCATAATTTCAATAAACTGGGAAATTTTCAGGGCATGTTCAAAAACCGTGTCAGTTCTCCTTTAAATATTACATTTTTGCAGCTATTGTTGCCATTTACAATTCAGCCATTTGCATGGTGCACAACACTGTGAAGTGACAGGAAGATCATACTTTGATTGAAACATGAAAACATCACCTACACACCTCAAATGTTTACTTGACAACTTCCAAAGTATAACTTTAGAGGGCACTGGTACCAATATATGCCATGTTTTTAGTCAGAATTTGGTAATTTAGGACTAATTTATGCTTATATTGCAAGAATGAAAGCATTATATTTAGATTAAAGAGGTTCTGGCTTTAGATATATGGTGTCTAATAGGCACCACGCGAGTGATCACAAAGTTTTTTACTGAGTATATAATCAAGCCCCTCCCCCTCCATACAAAAACAAGTAATGAGATCAAACAACTGCATATTTTCAAATCTGTACAACAAAACAAAAAACACTTCATGGTCGCATCATTCTTCAAAGGCACTTTTATACAAAACAAAAACAAGTATAGATGGAAGACAAAGAAGACACCAGACATCTAGTTCCTGACATCATGACTTCACTTTCTCTCAGTTTGACTCCAAGAAAAAATGTCTTCCACACAAGGAATTGGTAATCTTCTCTACTTTTGTACTCTTATTATAGTTTCTTTCCACGGTCCTTCAACTACATTTTGAAGTTGAGTCGTTGGCAGGTCAGGGGATGGATATAGGTGGCTGGATGTTGATGCCGACATCTTGTTTACCCTCCGTCATCCTCCACGATGTCCTCTAATCCAATGTCACCAAGGCCTCCACATCTTGTCTGCATCCTTGGACAAGTTGACAGGCATCAACATCTCAACTGATCTGTCCACCATTCCATGCTGTTGCTTCTGAAGATGAGGAGGGGACATGTCTTCTTCTTCCTCATCCAACCCCCTACCACCACAACCTTCAACTTCCTCCACCTTTACCACATCTCCAGGACTCAGAACCCCTGGGCTGTTGCAGACACCAGGACTACTGACCACCCCAGGACTGGAGGAGGAACTTCTCAGCGATCCGCAGGGGCTCAAAACAGCTGAAGAGGACACCGAAGAACAAGAGGAGGAGGATGAGGAGGAGGAATGATGGTTGGAGGGGGAGGTGCTTACAGTCAGGGACGATGTTGTTGAGTCAGGGGCCCCTTGGGGCGTGGCTACATATGTGTGATGCTGGTAGATGGGGATCATCTGGCCAGGTCCTGGTAAGAGGAAGGCCACGTCCCCATTGGGTAACCTGCTAGGGATGAGTTGCAGGGCAGTGGTGCTGGATGACACACCACCTTGTCCGGAGGAAGGGGAAGTGGAGGAGGGAAGATTGGCAACAGTGCTGAGGCCATTGAGACAAGAGGCTAGGTGACTCAAGAGCCTCTGGCGGACGGAAGGGTCAATTCCTGATCCATCGACACGACTGACATATCTAGACACTTCTTCGGCGCATTCGTTGAAACCAGCTCTGTATTTGGTGACCACAGTGGGGTCAGCAGCGACTGCCAGCGCCATCTGCTGGCGTTGAAGGTTCTGCAAGTGTTTCACTGTCATCTCCAGGATGTCGGCTTTCTCCAGTTTCGAGTGTCTTGCAGGCTATTCAAGGAGCAACAAGGCATTTTGAGTATTTTGGAGAATAATAAATAACAGATGACGTCACTCGTTATTGCCTTA
>JAVBJR010000207.1:0-2515 GCA_031546965.1 Dysgonomonas sp. | reverse complement strand
ATGCGGTATTCGAAACGATGAGTGTGGTATGCGTGAATTGGTGAGCATGTATACTTTTTCTACTATATATAGCTAACACATTCGGGGAAGAGCAGTTGCAAGCTTGTCACGCCTGTTAAGCATGTAGATCACCTTTTTGGTGGTTGCTTGCAAATTACATCGCATGTGCACAAATGAAACTAAGCAAAGAGATGCGGGAGAAATAAATCATCTTGACGTTTATTAAAGTGGGACGAGAGCGTCCAAAAAACAAAAAACCACCAACAACTCGACTAAACTGGCCAATTCATATGTCCAATCGATAGTTGTCTGTCATTTACGAACGCATGTAAACAGGATAATCTATCTGATCTCACATTATTATAGAGTAAACTCTGAATCGCTTTTATACAGTTTACATTGGCGACGTCAATATATTACTACTCAATCAACTATTGTGGCAGGCTAAAATTTATAAATTCCATGTCACGTATACCGTTTCAAATTTATTTTCATGAATTTCTTGCAATTATGTATATCATATCTGTATTCACTATATATGTAATTGCGACATTTGCAAACTGTATAAGTTTCAAGCGATAAAATCGTAAAAGCAGAAAACATCTCATAGGATTTCATACTGAAATCTCATGCAGGTGCATGGAATATGGGCTCAGAAAATTTTGAAACAAGAATTTCTGTATATATAGTAATTTCAATGAAGCTGTAGAAAAAAAATGGTAGGTATGATGTCATATCGTTCAGGACGATCCATATTACAACGCCACAAAACCTTTGAGAATTTTAAGTAGCCCTATTGCAAAATGAGAAAAGTGCGGAATTTGGTACAATTAAACCAATGGTATTTCCACTTTCAATACACATGGTCAACAATATCTTGTTGCTAACGGGTCCTATACACAGCATAGTGTCTTAACCCGGGGGCCCCATCCTATCCTATTCCTTAACTTTCACAAGCAAGCGTGCTAACCCGCAGTCCATTGGCCCTTGTATGGGTTGCAACGCAATCATTTTTAATGCACATTTTGAGGGCCCACAGCGAATCCCTATGAAGATATTCTAGCTAATTAGGGGATGGGGGAAACCGGAGAACCCAGAGAAAACCCAGCGCAAGCTGGTCAGCAAAAATGAATGTATATACAGGGTGAGTCAAAACTCTCTGTAAAAACTTTTAGGGGACACTATAACAAACGTTTTACGTCATATGAATGCATGTCCTCAGGTGTCACCCTTGGGTCCTAGAGGGCAGTGAAGAGGGGAACATGTGGACAACATTTTTATTAAATGCAACACACTTTAACATAATTGTTGTAGTAACTGTTCAAAGTGTTGACCACCAGTAGCAATGCATGCGTGACAGCGCAGAAGCATTGAAGCCCGAACATGCTCGAAAATCCTCGGCACATCCTGCACACGTGACGCAGCAACAGAGATTCGTGAAATGAGGCCCTCTTCGTAGTCTATGGGGTCTACGGGAGTACCATACATGAGGTCTTTCATGTATCCCCACAGGAAGTAATCAAAACTCGTCAAATCGTGGTGGCCAAGGGATGGGTCCACCACGACCTAACCAACAGTCCGCAAATGTGGCGTTCAGATGTTCACGCACAGCAATGGAGTAGTGTGCTGGCGCCCCGTCGTGTTGAAGCCACATCTTCTGCCGAACAGCCAGGGGGACATCTTAAGCCTAGTGCCCATGCATGAGTTTTGACGCATGGCAAAAGTGCATCATGCGTTTGTACGTGCGTCAAATAATGCGTCGCGTGAGAACCGCTTTGAGCGTTATCATGCGTTAGCACGCGGAAAAGTGCTAGTGTCATTGCCACGCGTTACACCACGCGGCAGAACGCGCATCCCGATGCATGCATGGGCATTAGGCTTTCCAGCAGTTATAGTAACATTTGCTGCAAAAAGGTCACATAAGTATGCCCATCGAGTTGTGGTGGCAGGAGGTATGGCCAATCAAGAAGTTGTTAACAATACCCACCCATACATTCACAGAGAAACTTTGTTGGTAGGCATGTGCTCGTGTAGCGTGTGGATTGTTTGGTGCCCAAACATGACCATTGTGTGTATGTGCTCACACTTTTCTCACTTCACTGCCTTCTAGGACCCAAGGACATGCATTCATATGCCATTTGTTTTAGTGTCTCCTACCTCCCCTAAAAGTTTGTACAGAGAGTTTTGACTCGCCCTGTAGATTCGAACACATATGGGCAAGAAATTACGAGCATCTAATTTCATGATGATCCTGAATTAGGCATTGTAAATTCATTAATATTGCGTTTCCTACAGTTGAAGTTCCATCGATTTTACCTGGAAAATCCGAATAATATAGGGTACAATGCAGCTGCAAAATGGCCACTGTACGAGTAGCATAAGGACAAATCTGCGGTCATTTGGGACATTAGCGACACGTTTCATTTTAATTAATACCAGCGACGGCTTTTTGGGTACTGCTGCTCGCATCCTCTGCTAAATGATGACCTTAATTGACTGGCTTAGCAAAATATAC
>JAVBJR010000339.1:0-4290 GCA_031546965.1 Dysgonomonas sp. | reverse complement strand
ATTTTCAGCCAGTTTTAGCTCAAACAGCTGTAACTTTTGAACGGAGTGAGATATTTGAATTCTGTAAACGGATTCGGTTTCAGCAACGTCTTCTGGTCAAGTCTGGTGAGGTTTGGAGACATTTTGGAACCACTCATATTTCATCATGATTTGAGCTCTAACTCATGAACGGCTAGAGATATTTGAATTCCGACAGTGGATTCGGATTCAGTGAGGTATTTTACACTAAAGGTTAGTTTACATTGCCGCGCAAAAACGCGTCGCTCGGTCGCGTCGGAAGGCGTGGCCACGGCGCGCTTAGGGAAAAATGTTCACAACCACGCGACGGTTGTGAACATACCAGGGCGGCTGCCGCCTGCCGCGTTGCGACGAGAGTTCGACGAGAGTTTGCCAAAATGGAGGACGATTTCGTGTTTGTTTTTACTGTTCTTGCAGCATTGCACCTTCTCCGTAAAAATGGAAGGGGAAAACGTCAAAACAGAAAGAAAAGGAGAATGTGGGTTCGCCCTTTATATCAACAGCGGGCCACATTTGGAGCATTTCATTCCCTAGTTAATGAAATGATGTTCAACGACCCAGAAATGTACTTTGGATTTTTTCGGATGTCCAAGGAAAGGTAATTAAATAACTTTATAAAATGTAGTGAAATTCATTAATAATTGTGTAATTGTGAAACTTGTATATGTTGACCATGCATGGTTCCAAAAATTCAGTAAACATTATTAACAAGTTAGCAGCATGTAAAAGGGTGGTCATTTATAACTGAGGTTCAATGTATGAATGGCATTGCAAAGGTGATTTATGAAATTGCTAATGAAAATCTTAGGAACATACTGTAATTTAGTATGTGAGATGTATGTAATTAGAAACCCTTGATGTAGTGTGCACCATATATAATATGTAGTATGTAATGAACCATTGGTTAAACAATGTGAAAATTGCATACTGATATTGCTATGTTTAAATGTTTGTGCACCTTGTAAATACAGTTTGTATCTTGATATTTATTGCAGATTCGCAGAAATTCTGCAGATGACGAGGCATCGATATGAACATTATTCTCACCGAAAACCTATTTCAGCTGCTGAAAGGCTAGCAGTAACATTACGGTAACCAATTTATTATATCTGCGCAGTAATACATGTAGATGTATTTCATTGGAAACTTATGCTAATTGATGTAATTAACAACAAATGCTATTCGTTTCAGGTACCTCGCAACTGGTGAATCACTAGTCTCACTAGCGTACTCATTTCGGATGGGAAGATCTACCATATCCAACATAATAAAAGAAGTTACGAAAGCCCTGTGGGAAGAATTGCAGCCCACATGCATGGCCCCACCAACTGCAGACCAATGGAAAGACATCATCAAACAATTTTGGCTCAAGTGGAACTTTCCAAACTGCTGTGGCAGCATAGACGGAAGACATGTTCCAATTCAGTGCCCCAAAAACTCCGGATCCGATTACTATAATTATAAACAAACCTTTAGTATTGTATTGATGGCAGCGTGTGATGCGTCATATTGTTTCACAATGGTTGATGTTGGAGGTCTTGGCAGAAATAGCGATGGTGGCGTTTTGAAAAACAGCGTGTTTGGCCAAAAATTGTTTAACAATGATTTGGGAATACCTCAGTTCTCCCCATTACCAGGGCTAGCTGAGTTATTCCCAAATGTATTTGTAGGTGATGAAGCTTTTCCTTTACGTGAAAACCTTATGCGCCCATTCCCAGGTAAAGGTTTGTGTGAGAGGCGAAGAATTTTTAATTATAGATTATCACGCGCAAGGAGGGTTATTGAAAATTCTTTTGGCATATTGGTTGCAAGGTGGCGCTGCTTGAGAGTACGCATGTGTCTGCTGCCCACAACCTGTGATTATGTTATTTTAGCGTGTTGCTGCTTGCATAATTTTTTACAAAGAAATAACAGACGTGAACCTGAAGCACAACAATACTGCCCTCCCTCATTTGTGGACAGAGAAGATGCCGACGGAAACATTATATTAGGTAGTTGGAGGACCGAGGTTCCACCAGAGTTAATGGCATTTAATGAACGTGTTGGAACCAATAACGCAAGTGCAGCAGCCAAACGAGCGCGGGATCGATTAGCACTTTACTTTACACAAGCTGAAGGCAGTGTGCCATGGCAGGTTGCCCATGTGAATCGCGATGTTTGAATTGTATAATGTGAAAATTCAATAAATAATGTTGACATACTAGGTTTTATTAATCTCAATATCATAAAATATTTCTGCAATTGCCTTATGGGCTATGGCTCTCTCTCTTGCATCAAGACTTCTGAGTTTCGCTGTAACAAAGTGTCCGATGGCCTGGCAATCATCTGGTTCAACGGGAACTTGTGGGATCTGCCTGCCTTTATAAACCTCCGCAACTTCTTTCATCACTTTCAGGACAGGATCTTCACTGTTGAAACTGTGTTGTTGCGTGCCTGAAAGAAAACACATTGTGTTAACATCAGTAAAGTAATTAGCCATTCATAGTGAACATGTACTTACTGGTGGTAGATGAAGAACGTATGCTTGGTGATGGCACTGGTTGAGCCAGCTGGAGTCCAGATGTCGATGGACCCTGTGCTTCAAGTGACATTGCATCACTGGCTTCAGTGTTTTCATCTAATCAGTGTTAAACATTGTAAATATGTTATAACAAATAATAATCAATAACCAGCGTACCATAATCATCTTCATCATCTGTATTTATCGCGTTTGCGTCTGACATTGCTGTGAACATTTCTGCAGCTGTCTCCTCATGGCACGGATTGTATGGCCCCAAAGAGCTGCAATACAAAAGTATGGATGTTATGAAACAAAAAATTTCAAAACCAATTAGTATGCTTGCCTTCTACACTTAACAAAATCTGATAAAAATGTTAAATATTTGTAAAGCGGCCATTTCTTGAGAAGTTTGGCCTCGTCCCCACTCCGGCCTTTCAGTTTATTCTTCTCTTTAACATAACGGTCTCTCATCTTCTTCCATTCCTTGCTACATTCCATGCCTACAGTTAAATGTGTAGTTACGTAACATACATAAGAACAGAGTTGCATTATCGCAATAGGCCATGGTTTTTACCAGTTCTGCCCAACACTGCTCCAATGTTGTTCCACGCATTTTCCCTGGCACCTGTGTCTTTATATGATGATAGCCTGTGGTTGTATAAAGTTGACTTTTCTTGTACACAGGCAGCCAGGGCTTCTTTATCAGCGGTGCTCCATGGGCACAACCACATACGCTGCTGGACAGCCATTTATTGACAAGCTAAAAATATTTGTTGAACATTAAGGATTTTTGGGACAACTATATACATATGTTATACATACAATGCACACACACACATTCATGCATACTACAACTCATGTTCTTCAGCATACCATTACTAAATAAATATGCATGAAAGTCCTGGACTGATAAAAATTCAAATACTGTATATTTTATTGCAAACACTTTTGTTAATAATATTTCTTTCAAGCTGTCATGTTTCACATTTATATTCATTTCCCTCAGTTTCGAAGGTTTTGGCAATTTTTCTGAGTTTTCCCTGCATTTTTAACCAAAATCTAACTTCCCTGAGTTTTCCAATTTTTCCCTGCTGGTAACAACCCTCAATAACAACAAATGAGACATTCCCTCAAAATAATAAGCCCTGGTTTTACAGCTCATACAATCCAGATACTCTAGATACAAATCATCTTATTATATAATATTTCAATAGTATACTTACGAAATGCTCGTGTCCAGCCTTGAAAATGTGGAAAACATTCAACGTCAATGATGAATTGAACACTAGCACACAGGCAATGGTAACCTGTAACAAACGCGCTGATTGGTTGCGCCACCGACCCGCCTTTCCGATTGGTCGGCACGCCGGTCGAGCGCGTCCCGAAGCGGCGAAAGTTGACTTCAATTCAACAGACGCGCTCGGGGTCGCGCTCGCGCGTTTACCGCGTCGCTTCGACGCGTCGCTTGTTTGTAAACAAGCGATCGCGTCATTGTAAACCCACCTTTATTCGATTTTGAATCTCTTACCAGCACTGTATTCAGCGAGGTGTTTTACTTGGGAAAAATGCAGGTTAACAAAAATCCAACAGTAAGTTTTTCTCCAGCAGTGATCATTGAATTTGTCGGAACAGCAGACATCTCAGACGGAATCCAACATATTTGCTCAGTTCCTTTGAACGGCTAATTCGATTTCGAATCTCTTACCGGCACTGTATTCAGCGAGGTATTTTACATTGGAAAAATGCAGTTTAACAAAAATCCAACAGTACGT
>JAVBJR010000446.1:0-2848 GCA_031546965.1 Dysgonomonas sp. | reverse complement strand
ATGTCCTACTGAATTATGCGATGAAGTGTCACTCCCTTTGGCCACTTGACACTTCATTTTGCACATGCCTGTGTCTCAAGACAAATGGGTCTAAGAAACACGTGCCACAATACAACTTCCTGCAATTGGGTCTCAACTTCTGTATTTCTTAAACACATGGCAATGTATTTTTGGGAATTTCAGACATCATTTATGCCTATTATACTGTATATCTATAAAAAAAAACCATAATCGATTATTATGAAGCAATCAACTTTGAACGTCATTCCCCAATCTCATTTGAGCGACAAATTGACAAAAGTTTTTGCTTCACTGAACCCCTTTTTCCTTGACATTTACGAAATTAAAGCCTATATAGCCATACTATAAAAATCCAATAACATACCAATGGACAAATGCCATTGAGTAATGTAAAAAAATCAACAAAATAATCAAACAACTATTATCACAGCCGCAAGATTAAATCGTTTTTAGGCCTCTAAGCAGCTGCTCAAGAAAATCCAAATTATAGGCATTTAAAATATAAATATAGGTTTTTATAGGTTACAATGCCAGACATTTTTTTTATCATGTACCTTTTTAGACAGGAATTCATAATTGCATTTTTTTATTTTTAAATTAAGTGAACACGCATTATTTTATAAATCTATTTGATTAAATACAATATATTATACTTGACAATATAATAAGGTGACAATACATTGAAGAATCAATGGTATATAAAAATCTTATGAAATACGTACGACTTCCAAAACTATTTATCAACGATCAGTTGATGAATGGGGCCTACAATTGTGAACAAAAGGGTCCCACTTGCAAAGGCACTTCGACCAAAGGCCGATTCAATAAATCTGTGAATAAACTATTGCAGTATTCTAATGTCCTGCATGCCACAACAAAATAAATATAGGTTTTTATAGGTTTTATATAGCTATTTTAAAACCAATATAGGTTTCCGATTGTATATATAGATTTTTATAGTCTCACTTACAGGCCTGCCGTTTAATTAAAGGTCAAAGCCCATTTTATATATACCTGGCAAAGGAAAAAATTGCATTTCGCTATATATATATATATACATTTTATATCCCAAGTGTCAAGGAAATATTTTTTGGCTTCATCTTTTGGAAGGCAAAATAAAAGATGGCCGATCTTTTGATGGAGGACATCACACCGTCACCCACAGCAATTTCACAAACATCTTATTATCTTCGAGTTTTCGCAGTTTATATATAGGAAAAAGCAAAGAAATTGCTACCAATATGTATGTGCATACACACCTACACGCACAAGCTTTCAAATAAATCACGACTGAACACAATGTACTAACATTGCGCATGCGCAAGTTTTATCATCCTAAAAGAACACAAGAAACTACTTTATATTTGGGGTTTCATGAATTAGCAGAAACTATTCAAAGACGATAAAATGCTTTCTAACCAAATGCAATAGGGTAAATATATAATACATTTTCAGAATCCATTTTCTATTCAGGCTTCAAATTACAATTCAAATTATATATCAAACCCAATTTGCAATTACAAGTATAAATTAATACGTGTATATGCATAATTTAAATGTTGCAAATATTATTTCAATTAAAAGTTATTCTAATCCCAATATTAAAAAATATATACTTAACTACACGGATATTTACTAAGTTGAATTAGCTTAAATTGTACTCCATTGTAATGTTAATATGTGATCACTTCTTTGACAAAAATCAGTCACCCGATTTATTGAACTTTCAAACTTTATTTTTAAGAAAACATATTTATGTCAAATTATTTTCAATACACCCTGAATTCATATCTATAGGCATTCAATATAATTTATGATACAGCATTACATATGACATTAATTTAAATGCATATAACTTTTCCCATATTTTCCTGTGCACTTCTTTATCTTTTCGGCCCATAAATTAAATGCGTCATTTCGAACAGTGAAATATATTTTTAAGTGAGCCATTCAACTGACCATTATGAAAGAGATTTCTTTTTGATATTTATGACTAAATGTGGTGCACTTTATAGAAGCTGTCCTGTAAGAAGTTTATGTTCATACATATATAAGAATCGATGAGCAGCAAAACTTGCTATGGCCACTGAATTCATTTTAAATGGGTAAAGCTATACAACAAAAAATGTATATACATACCTACCATGCACTTGAACGGAAAAATGGAAATAACAGAATAGAAATGACGAACGAAATAAGAAACGAACACTAAATGAAATATGCTAAATCTCCGCCATATTGATATACAGTCTATAGAGAGAAAAAAATCTCATTCCCACACATACAACCTCACCAGGATTGCATTATAAATTTTAATGCTTCACTCTACATTTTAATGGAAAAGCTGCAAACAAAAAATCAATAGTGTACCGTAAAGTCGGGTGAATTCAGCCCCGAGGGTGAATGTAGCCAAAACTGGCAATATTGCTTCAATAAATTTTCAACTTTCCGCTCTGTTGGTTAACGATTTCCCGGTATTTTTAGTTGATTACTAACATATTCAGCCTTATTGTAAAAAAGTTTCATAAGTCTGCGATGAAATTTGAAAAAACTGCTGACATTTGAAATGGACAAAAACATAAAAGCAAAATTCGCACCATGGAATAAGTTGTCCAGATCTTCAAATCTATTGTTTCTTTTTGGTTCAAAATACCAGTGTATGTTCCCTAACATGTTCTTATCAATATATTGTGATAACCAGGTTTATTTGAGCCTCAAGTCACACAAAAAATAAAAGGTTCTTTTGAAAAGAAAATCCCAAAAACAGAAATCTCAGAAAACAGACTAGGGAAATACAAAGGCAAATAAGGAAAGAAAAACTATCTCT
>JAVBJR010000187.1:0-2645 GCA_031546965.1 Dysgonomonas sp. | reverse complement strand
TGGTGTGATGATCTGGTCTGTATTTGATGTCTGGATGCAAACTTTCATGTAATTCAGCGAAGTGTCATAGCTATCTGGCAAGTTTTCATGGTCCAAAGGGTTTGTGTCCGATTGTGATAATACGTTGGTGGATTTGTCCAGTGTAAAATATTCAGTGACGTCTGTATAGAAAACATTTACTTATTAGATACTGGAACATTCTTTACGCTAGCAATGTATGACATCCTTTGCTAGAACAAGCTGTCGGTATTATTGGCCTGCATGAGTATCTGTACCTGTAGGTGCAATAAGGAGTAGTAGATTGAAAGTAGAGGCACACCGGGTTCAAAGTCAGGATCTTTTGCTTCAGCCAATTGTTGATACTGGCCTGTTATATTCTCAGTGAAAAACACTGCCTAAAAAGAATCATTAAGTCATATATTACAAAGTTGGCGTAATACGTATGTGCGTATAGAATATAAGCGTAAAATAATACAGGATATTCGGTGACTGTGAAAACGGGCTCTTCATCGTCAGTATTTGTAACAAGGATTTCAAATATCTGGCTGTCGAATAGTTGCGTCCTTCCATGATCTGTTGCAGTGACGTTTAACTGAAATTACATTAGTTATGGTTCGATCCGAATTTAGCAAAGCAAACCAATTTTATATGAATAGGGACTTGCACATTGCTACTCACGTAATATGCAGTTATGTTCTCCCTATCTACGTAGGTTACCAAAGTAACTGTTCCACTAACAGGGTCTATTGCAAATGTGTTCTTGATACTTTCTGGGTCGCTGTCAGGGTCAGTGCTGTCTCCAAACGTGTAGGTAATATTTTTGTTTTGGGTGTCCACATCATCATCAGTGGCATTGACGTCGAAGACCACATGTCCTGGTAATTCATCCTGCGGACGATAGGTGTATTGCTCAGTTAGAAATGATTCTGTTAAGTGAATAACTTGCCTCATTTATCACAATGGTGACATTTGGATCAGGGGATGTAATTACTGGTGCATGCGTGTTCTCATCGTATACAATTAGGGAAACGGAGGTAGTACTGCTTCGTGCTGCTCCACTTGATGTTTTGGGGTTATCAGTAACAGTGACAGTAAAGGTGAATGTCTCGATTCTGTCTAGTAGAACGGCTTTAATTGTGATCTTTCCTGAAGCCGGATTTATTTGAAAGTAATCTGTAATAGTAATACATGTGCATTGTAGCATTAAATAATGCAAATATCTTCTCGGAACAAGTATAAAAATATGGTGAACTATATTCATATTAAGATAATGGATACAGTATTAGTATTATTAATGCTGCTCGTTCTTGGTAATTAGGCACAAATTGCATAAATGTTTAATGCGGTTATTATTTTTGGTGATGAATTTCCTTAGATATTTGCACTGATCTACTTTTCTGCACGATTGCTGACATGATACTTTTAAATTGTAAAATTACACTTAAATTCGGGGAGATTCATAATTATTTTATCAAGTGTAGAATGGTATTTTTGTTTTTGCGTTCAAATTTAGCAGGACATCATATGCTTGTTTCTCTTGGGTGTGTAGTTTATTCAATTTGCTGAGAACGTGCTCACTTACAATTAATGAAAATACATTATTTAATTTTCTATCTGCTTCGAAGTCTATCGTCTGTGATTTCCAATCAGTTACTTATGTAAACCAACAATTAACTGAACTTTGTGTGTCATAGAAGCATATTATGAAAATGTGACTGCAGTAAAATGCTGTGTGATATAACCCCATGCTCATACATTATTATAAATAATTACAATAACTGTGCATTTGAAAATAAGTTTGTGGACACAGTAAGAAGTCGTGCTTACCATCGCCATCATCAGCACCACCTTCAGCCGATTTCATGGTGTACAAAAATTCCTGATTTCCATTTTCATCCTTGTCTGTGGCTTTCACTGTATACACTTCTGTTCCAATAATTGCAGTCTCTGATACTTCCGGAATGACCTCTTGCTCTTCAATTTCAGGTTCCCAGTCATTTACATCTGTCACAGTCACTGTAACCTGAAATGTAAGTAACGAAATAGATGTCAGGTACAACCAGTGAAATCTAACTGTAAATTGAATTAAGAATGATCGTAATTTGCCCACCGTAGTAGTGACTGTGTTTTGTGTGCCCGCTGTACTGCAACTGTCCCAGACAATAACAGTGATATCAAAATCTAGAGGTTTTTCGTAGTCTAGAATGTCTTGATTTAAGACTATAATTAATCCCTAGGAAAAGAAAAACGGACTGATTAGATCCTACTTTCAAAATTTATTATGGTGCAATGTTTCTTGTCACCGTATTACGGTAAATGCCGAAAACGTCTTTACTGGGGGAATTTTCATCTTCAATGTCATAGCAGAGATCTTCAGTATCTATTGGTGAATCAATGTCCGATGCTGATACTGGAAAGGTTGCTTCTCTGTCGTGCTCAGCAATCTGAAATAAATGCATGCGCAATCTTACAATACTAAAATACTCGGTGACTATATGCGGTACTTCCCAGTACAAAAATTCATGCGTGATTCTGCAAAGTGGGCAGAAAGTTTGTTGCAGGATTGCAAGCATTGTCATGCAAGAAATTGATGCGTTTTCCTGCAGAAATTACCCTGCAGCGTTCATCATGCACAAATATTAATG
>JAVBJR010000522.1:0-3666 GCA_031546965.1 Dysgonomonas sp. | reverse complement strand
CTCAGTCAAATCATCATCTAAGTCACTAATTTCGAGGTCGGATACATCTCCTTCTGGCAAAACTATTTCGTATGCTGCTGTTCTCCGCAATCCTCTTTCTTGTAAAGCCATCTGTAGAATGTTTGATTTTAGTAAATAAATACATAATAGCTTATTTGTTTTGATGAGAAAAGCCCTTACAAAGCTTGAAAACTTATACATGGAATTATATACTGCACTAGTGAAAATTGTCAGGAAATGTTTTGGTTAGTACCTTGTTTGCCCAATGATGCCAAATGGAATCGTTGGTTTTCTCACACAGCTCCAAAACGAAAAATCTAGTAATGATATTGTATATAACTTATTTCATGTTCAGTTCAACATATATATCAGTTTTTATGAAGAAAACAGCATGAAAAACGGACAATTATTACCTTTATAAGGGTTTACAGACAGAAAAATTGTAAGTGCCAAAATTTGCATTCAGAGTAGTTCCTCAAAGTCCCTCTATGTGGTGTTAGTGGTCAGCCTGAGCTCTGATAGGCTATTAGGAACAAGGTGGGAGGTTGGAATGATGTCACTAAGAGATTCCATATGTTTTCATTGGGCCAGAATATTGCAAAAAAATAAGTATTTAAGGGTTGCCATATGGCCTCGTATGGCCTGAAAGGGTTAAAATAAATCCATGCATATACAGTCAAACCTCGTTAATTAGACACCTGGATAAGTCGTCAAAATTTAAAGTCCAATCTTGCATATTAAAATATACATGTACTCCACTTAAATCATCACTCCGCATAATTCGTCTAAAATTTTTAGTCCTACCGGTGACGAATTAACGATGTTTGACTATATGCATGGATTTGTTTTAATCACGAATAAATATTGAGTGATCATAATTCACATTATGTATCACTAAAAAACAAAAAGAAAACATGCATATAACAGCTGTAAATCCACAACTAATAAGTATTAAGATTATTACATTAATTTCACAAAATGATCACACAATTAGTAATACTACAAAAACAAGTTCATTTCTGGTTCTTTGCTATTTCCGATTCTGCCCACCGTTTTGCTATCCGTTGTGCTGCCTTATCTCTAGCTAACTGTTTTAACCATTTGTTCAGGTGCTTAACACGTATAAAGGTTCTAGAATTTTACAACCCAAGGATGCATGTTGCTGAATTTCTTTTGAATGATATCCGAAAGATTCTTTAAAACATTTCAGCAGCCAGAGAGTTTGTCACCATGGAATCCTGAAATTGTTTGCCAAAAGTCAAGGTTAAACTAAATACTGCCATAATAAGTCATAATTATGAAAACATAAAAACGACAACCTTACCAGGAAAAATAATTTCAAATTCATTTATTTTTTTAAGCCACTGTGGGGATGGGACTCTCAACCCTCCTCTGGACAGGGAAATAATCCAGTCGAATCCAACTGGCACATTTGGCAACTGTCCTGTTGGGGTTCCCAGAGATCAGTCCCACTTTGCACATTTAAATGCAACATATCCGGGATAATGCATCCCAAGAACAGCCAACTTCAGGTGACTGTAATTGGGAAACTGTTGTATCAGTGGGATCTACGTCGTCATCAGCAGAAAACGTCATTTCTTCTTCTGGACTTCGTTGTGTTGCACTTGCTGTATCGTCCGTAATATCAATGAATAATTCATTTGCTATGAATGATTGCAAATTTTTTCTGGATCTGCGACATCTTCAGTTGCCTCATTGTTATCTTCTTCCACAGATGTGCTGCTACTTATTAGCATATTATGTGCATTTGAAGATAGTATCAACAACCTGATACGGCTTCGAACGTCAGACGGCAATGGGTTATTGTAAAAATGGCCAAGACCCCCGATCTGCGAAAAAAAATTCTCGAGACAGTCTTGATTTAAACGTGCCGTTAGAATGTACTTTACATTAATCTTTGACAGGTCACGAAATAGGCCTCTTAGCGATTCTATGGATGTCTCAAGTCGTTTTTGGAATGTCAACATGTATGTCTTGTTTCCACAGCGCATATTACTGTTTAAATCTCTCAACTTCTGTAGTGCTGCATCTTGAGCCGCAAAATCCAATCCATACCCATTTTTTAGTGGCCGATGTTTGTCACCAATTGGAACACGGGAATTTAAGACATCAAATGCATCGTTGACAGTTTGGAAAAAACTTGCTGCTGCCGGCAATTTCATTACAAGTTCAATAGCTTTCGCTGTTCTTGAGGACAATAGTTGGGCTGCCATCCTTACGTTTTGCCGTCCTCTGCCAGAAACGTTTATGTGGCTTTAGCTGATATGATGGCACATCTTGAACTCTTTATTGTCTTTATCCAGTAATTCCTTAATTGTGTCCTTCCCAACAATTGTCCCGCCGGACAATTTAATTCCATCTTCGAGAAGATGGTTACGTAAAAGTTTCAAGAGGCGAGGCACGTCATGGAATACCCAGATTCTTTTGCCGGGGTAGTCAAAGTTGTCAAAGCGTGTCATCTTTTCTGTGATGCCAAGTTCTTTAAACATGTGCTGATTTTTGCCACCCATATCGCTCACCGCAGCGACAACACGCAACCCTGTAGCTTGGACTTTACTTATTATGTATAGCTGGGGTACCCGGCATTGCCCGGGTTAATAAATAATGATAATGGAAATAAAACGCATGAAATCGTTAACATTTCAGAATGTTCTGTAAAATGTATTCTGTGGTTAAAATACACAATAGTTACTATGTGGATGTTACTGTCTTGTGGGTTTCACTGTAGCGCTTGGGGATAAACAACATTAGTTGTGTTGCCATTAGGTGCCATAAGAAACAGGTTCTTACTGGCCCCAACTCTAGAGCAGGCAACGTACAGCTGACCATGAGAGAAGCATGTTGTGCTCAAATCGACACCAGCCACCAGAAGTGATTGTCCCTGAGCCTTATTGATGGTCATGGCAAAGCACAACCTGACGGGAAACTGCAATCCTTTGAACTTATAAGGCACATCTGTTGGAAGCATTGGGATCCGTGGAATGTAGGTGGGTAGCGTTCATGAATATCAAACTGCAGTATGTGCCAAGCTGCCTCATTGCTGCTTATGTACCGACCCATCTGGTAGATGGTGACTTCATCATTCCTGTCTACCACAGGACCACTCTTCTGAACTGTAAACACTGCTTGGTCACTGCCCTTGTTGACATACTTGCAAATGTACTTGATGGCCTTGACTAAGTTGCAGAACTCAACATTTATGTGTGCATAAGATCCGGGACAGCAGTGGACAACCCACCTGTTGTCATAGGAGATGGTACCTTTAGTCACTTGATAGCCACCTTGCTGGGGACGTATTCTGTAGAGGGGGTAGCCATCATCTGCTGTTAAGGTTTCCTCAGTGAACTCCCTAGGGTAGCGTTTGCTGCACCGGCCATCTTTCATGCATGGTGACTTGTGGTTCAGGACACCACATGGACTATGCAACATCTGTGAGGACACTGTGTTGAAGATGGAAGGGTCCTTTGTCCTGTCTGGAAGTTCAGCAGAGATGCACAGATCAACCTGGTTAGGACGAAGCTTCTCCATAAGCCATACCAGAATGTGTGCGTGAGGTAGACCTCGTTTTTGCCACTCAGTGGAATACATCCAACAGCAAACTGGCCCAAAAACTTCACCTTGGCCATTAGTAATGAGTTTGAGAAG
>JAVBJR010000109.1:0-2733 GCA_031546965.1 Dysgonomonas sp. | reverse complement strand
GAGACCAAAATATATGTCAGGAAGTCACTATACCCATGCAATGTCATCAAATTCTAGTTTTGATAAAATACAAATTGAAAAGAAATGATGGGAACATTTTTTGTCAAACCTGCATAGAATGACACCATCTCTGAGAAACTGGTCATAATCAGTACTGGAAATCTCTCCCAAGACATTCCAGATCCAAAGCATGATTTGACTTTCTTTTGCTCTATCTCTCTAAATTTAACAAAATGTACACTCCATTATATTTCCAATAATTTCTATTGCTATATCAATACATCTGCGTGCAAGACACATGCACAGGAAATTCCATATACATGTACAGTGTGCACTGTAGCTCTATATTTCTCAAAAACAAATACATGTATACTATATAAACATCCAGTACAGCTATGTACGTAGGAATTAATGTTTTGCCTTGAACCAATTTTTACTTACAATACTTTTGAAATAAGATTTCCCACGAATACCAGCTTAAGGAAAAAATCTATTTCATCCCCCAAAAAGAAGTAAGTAGTGGTCTGCATATATGCATAATAGAGTAGTAGTCCAAGTAGTCATTCATGTGAAATGTATTTAATGTATTCCGTCTATTCCAATAACTATACATAAGCGATATGCTGACAAACTTAGTATTCATAACAAAAACATGTGGTCACAATACCCGTTTCCCATGATATTCGCATGCGACTTACAAGGTTTGCACAAAAAGTTGACATGTTTATAATTGTCAGTTCAACAAATATATACACAGAAAGCCACACGTACAAATGATTGTTGTGTGTATTGCACCTGTAATTAATCTTGAACATGCCATTTCTTTTAACTTACAAGTTCAGTTTTTCTCAAAATGAACACTCTAATGGATATTATTCCTTCAGGGGACAATTTCATTACCATTGTAAATTAGCAGTGTTCAAAATTGAGGTACTATCAAAGTAAATTAATGCCAAAATATATTATCATTTACCTACTCGGCATTGTACTGGTGGTACAAATACAGGGTGTCTGTAAAGTCCGATTACCTTGTTATGCAGTGAAGCAAAAGTAAATGTCGGTGAATATGCTTCACTGCATAACAAAGGGATCATACATTATGCATGCAGTATGTTAATTTTCAGACTAGCTTTAATTCCAAACCCTTATCCATTTGTATAATTAGCTGCATTACTATGTTTGAGATAACCTATGATCAAATCTATATTGTTTACAGGGTTCCCACAGAACTAGAGCATGAAAAAATTTCCATATACCTTTTCCAAAGCTTTTCCATGCATTAATAACAAATTTCCAGACCCTTAAATTCGATTAGTAAATAGATTTTCAAAACTATTATTTAGCTATAATAACAATGTGTAAGAAGAATACATCAAAATCGTCTCCCAGATATGTTTGTCATCTTTCCATTTTACACTAAGTAATTCACCATACTAATTGTATTCACTGCTTCAGATTCTTCTTTATCAACCTTGGACCTTTTTCCATAACTTTTCCAAAATAAACACAATTATTCCATTTTTCCAGGTCTGGAAAACAAATTAAGAATTTCAAAACTTTTCAAAACTTTCCAGATTCTGTGGGAATCCTGTGTTTACCAACAATGGAAAAAATCTTATGTGCCAAAAATTATAACAAATTTACTGAGCAAAATTTCAAACCACAACTTGAAAGTCACATATACATATTAAAATTACCAAGTATTGTTCCACAATTACTGCATTGAAAACTGTTTTATTACCTGCATTATTATAGATATGACCTAGATATTAATTATATTATATTTTAACACATTAATTTATGCACACTATACATGCACAATTTCCCCTATGGATAATGAAACCTTGATGAAACTACCTGATGAGGTTCCAGTTCGATTTCTTCCAAATTTCCATTTGTCATTTCTAATATTTGGGCACTTTAACAGAGCAACACAAGTGCGTAGGATCCGAATAAACGAGTGATTTGGGAACACTCCCATCTCCCCAAAAGACATCTAAAAATACTTCCTTCTATATATAGCTATATAGCAAAAAGACTGCTATTCAACAAGATGAACTTTTCAGTCTTCGTATAATGAATAAAAACACATTGCATATTTAATTCTCTTTTTATTCACAAATCAAAAACAACTTTATTATCACGTTGAATATAAATAATATGCGTTAAATGCAGTGTGAATAATAGGCATGCATATGAATTTCAAATAACGTAATTAACTACATACTCGTATTCTATCAGTTGCGCTTCACTGAATTTCCACTTCAGGGCTGATGCTCACAATTGATTAAATCAAACCTAGTTTTTACATTGAACAAATGTTAGCAATGAAACTGCACCATGAAAATGTAAAACCTTCATTGAAAAATAATAATTGTAAATTTGGGATTGATGCTCAATACAAGGACAATTAAACGTTTCAGCCTTTTATTAAATATGTAAATCACACATTAATCACACTCAAGTGCAGCACAACAATCATGAATACAATGGAAAACAATTTATTATATATTAATTACTATCAGAATATGTGGTTTTGGGTCTGGAAAACATGCCTTTCATCGCAACCTGCTCCTCAAGTTTCATTTTGCCCTCAAAATATGAAACATTTATGTAGTCCAGAAGCTGATCTACCTTTTCAGGTAAAACACTAACATTTTTGTCTCCTTCATCTTTCTTGAAAGTATTGCTATTTAATTTAGGTTGCAAGTCAGTCTGCCAATTCGTGCCGCT
>JAVBJR010001000.1:0-3771 GCA_031546965.1 Dysgonomonas sp. | reverse complement strand
GCTGCATGTCATGCTGCAGATTGTTATAGTTACTGTGTAACTATGTAACACTACTGAAATTAAAATGAACACTTGTTGATGTTACCTACCAGTGAGTAAGAGTGAATTTTCCTCCGCGGGTCCACACACATCATTAACAAGAATATGTACATGTCTTAAGGGTCATGACTTCTTTATAATTACAGACAACGTATGGAATTGACCTTTTTCAGTAGCACCGCCTTTTTCAAAAATGGAGGCCTTAGTTGGGATAAAGCTGCAAACTGGTTGGCAGAAAACCAGTTTATCCACTTCATTCCAACTAAAGACGCCATTTTAATTGTTTTTTCCAGCCATGCAATGGCTGCTTACTGACAAAGGTTAAATGGCTTTTTGCCGTCATCTACGGGCGAAAATCGAACGCCAACGTACATCTCTTGTCAACAGAACAGTTGTTACAGGGAATTTGAGGAATCAGGGATTTTACAAAACTCCTAGGGATTTTGCAAAATCGCGGCCGCACCAGGGATTATGCAAAATCCCTAGGAGTTTTGAGAAATTATCAATCGTGCGTACGATATCGATATTATCGCCATATCGATCTTTGTAAACCATATTAATACCCTTTGCTGCACAAATAAACATAACAAACGTAACTAGAGCCTGGTTGATAGTAAATTAACGCCAAACAAACCTAAGTTTCGCTTATAAACTACATACTTAAAGTCATTAAATAAAGCCACAGTTAATATTTTATATATTATATTTGTGCAGCAAAGGGTATTAATATGGTTTACAAAGATCGATATGGCGATAATATCGATATCGGACGCACGATTGATAATTTCTCAAAACTCCTAGGGATTTTGCATAATCCCTGGTGTGGCCGCGATTTTGCAAAATCCCTAGGAGTTTTGTAAAATCCCTGATTCCTCAAATTCCCTGTAACATAGTGTCAACTTTGAGGCAAATGCAAATGATTTGTTGTGATTACTCCTCTGTTCCTTTGCCGATTTCAAATCTGTTTTCGCCAATGTTTTAAATATCATTGATCAAATATCTGTAATTTATACAACCCACCTATCTTTGGAACTGGCGAAGATAAATTTGGAATGACCTTGACGGGATGTTCCAAGGTTAAAAATATTGTCACCAATGGATGTCCCCCATGATATTACGGATGGAAACATCGTTACATTTGCAATTATTCACCTCAATTTCAGATATTGGCAAAAAGACCAGACTTTCTGGACACCCTGTAGATTCAGTCACATACAACCCGAAATGTATTTTACTGTGAAGCATCATTTCAAATATATGTTATATACATGCATTAACAGTAGGCGCATTCAGAAACTGCCAAAACGACCGTGTTACATAATGTTATGCAATATAAAACTGGAAATTCAGGTTGAAAGCCATGCTAACAGGGCTAACATGCTATGTTCATGCTATGCTATTGTGTTTCTGAATGCGCCTAGTGTATATTATCTAGCACGTATAAGTTACATTCTGATGTCCCTGCACCCTGCCAGAAGTGAGGATTTGACGAGATCTTACAAAACGCCGTACGAGACTTTCGCAAGTTTGTTGCGCGACAACATTATGGCGTGCAACATCTCCACATTAGGCTTATGGCGATGTTGCAGACGCAACATTGCCATCCAACATAATTTCATTAGTGAGCGTTGTGGTTCGTACGTCCTATATCGATATATATCGATATATTTGCCGACATCTCAGCAAACTCACAAACGGTTTCGTTCGGTCCTAAATGCATGCATAATGACAGAAATACCTTCATTCTTCTAAAAACTCGTCACATGTGCATGCATGCGCATGCATGCATATTCAGCTGTTTTTCATTCACAAATTCAACAATTCAGGTGGGACTCTTTTCTTGGTGGAAGCTTACATAGTACCACATGATCGCAAACAGGCCTGGTCAATCGGAAGGCACTTTGGTAAATTACTCTTGACCTCAGAACGACTGTAGTTGTGACTGGTCTCTGCAAGGTGCACCCTCTATTCAGTGGGTGCATATAATACACCCAAAGGGACATTACTGCTGCACCCTTTGGGTGCGAAAATCATCCATTTTTCTTACAGAGTATAAGACATGCAAATTAACTTTAATCCAGCTGAATAAAAGTTGAACAGAAAATGAAAGTTAAATAAACTATCTTCAACCATGCGCATGTTGTTACTATAGCTATTCTTGAACTTCACCAGCGACTCGAGGATGAAGATAAGAAAATGTTAGAAAGATATACTGTAAGTGTAGGATAACAAATACAGGGTGGTCCGGAACTAAGTGCACAAACTCGGAGGGGTTGTAGGGGTTGGGAAAACATGACCGCCTGCATTTGTCACGATCCTCACAGACGATTCCTGAAATTTTTCTTGATATCGAATCTGGTCTTCCCATCTTGCTCGGTTTGGTCATGAAGTCTAAAATACCAAAACCCAAGCAAATCACATAGATGGTGACCAAATTGGTCTCCCCACTGCCCAAATACATGTCACTATAGTTCACACAATGTCTACTCTAGCATAGCATTCACAAGAATCATGTACAAACATTTATCAACGATTTATACATTAATTATACATTTTCTACAATTTTGGAAATTTCTTGGTATATATTTACCTGAAAGCTAAAATTTGATGATCATATACTAATATAATATACATATCAGCTATGCATACAAGTTTCACTAACAACTGAAGTCTAATAATTAAGGTTAATAATGCTAAATCCTCATAAATGCACAACAAATTTTAAGTTCATAGTCAAATGTTTGCAAAATATTTTTTTTTTTGTAAATGACATATTGCAAAGTAATAAGATGGTATCTGGAAGGACGACATTATCTTGTTCAACTGAAAAATATAAATTGAACGCCCCATTGTAATCTATAAAATGTACAGTATTTAGATAAGTTTCAGAGAATGCAAGTTGCCAATCAGTTTACTAATAACATTACATATCCTAGCTACAAATGAAATATACTGAATCATTTCTTATATAACCGGAAATGTAATAATTTCATCTAATCTATTCTTAAATGTATCAAGTTCCTAATTATAAAAACAAGCTTAAGAATAGTATTAATTACCCTAATTAATTTTGTTGCAGACCTGCAAAAGTTTCTTGCTTTGTTATTTTATGTGGAGGATAATCACATTCTTCTTCACTTAGCTGTTCACACTTTTGCTTTTGCTGATGATAAGACATTCCACAAAATTATGAATGGTACTTTTATGAATGTATTTTTATGAAATTCTGCCAAAGGACATGTGTTTCCTCTCAATTGGCCAATCAAAAACAGGACAGTAACAGCAGAACTACAGAAATTACTTGCGCATGTATGCAGCAAGTGTGCTGCATACATGCACAAAGCTGAAAGTGGAACATCTGCAGTCTTACTGCATCCAAGCAAAAATTTCCATAGGGGAAATACACAGGGTGGGCCAAGTTCCGAAATTTTCCATACATTGGCATAGCGTCCAGCAATTTTTTAATCTCTGTACTTCATGTGGTGGAAGCGCATATCCAGAGCAATGAGTGCTGCTGTCAAGCCACGCCACTATGTTAACACTCGCCTGGTGTATCAATATTTCATTTGACATATATATTTTGAGTCATGGTTAAAGGGACAGGCAAGTCTAAAAAAATATTTTAATATGTTATTCAGAGTGAAAAACTATAGAGAATGGCTATTTGGAATGTTAACCAATTCGCAATGGTTAACCGTCGAGACGGATTCATCGATGGAACTCTTTCTTTAC
>JAVBJR010001286.1:0-6469 GCA_031546965.1 Dysgonomonas sp. | reverse complement strand
TAGCGGCATGGCTAAAACCAGTATTGTTAATGATAACAGAAGAAAAATGATTGTTTTATACAATTACTGATGGTTCTTTTATTATTAAATGTGTTTTAATCCATTTTTTTATATTCTTAAAGATGACGTAATTTAGGGGGGAGGGGGGGAGTTGAGCGATAAGTGACGGTAGATGATTAGGGGGGGGGAGGGGGGATCAAAAATGAAGGTTTTTCGGATGACGTAATTTATGGACGCTCCCTAAACATAAATCAATCAATGTATTTGTCAGAAGAACAGACAGATCAGACGGAGCAAAAATGTTGCGAACTTCTTATTTACAAGGTTAACACAAGTTTAGACTTCTAAAAAATAAAACGTTTCTAAGGACTTTGTAAGCACTGAAGACTGGAAAATAATCTTTTCGAAGAACTCCCTGGGAAATGTTCTTCCAGAAAGTTTGTTGATCTTAATACTTTGCCTTTCACCCTGCATAAAGATGCTCTAAAAGCTTTCAATCTCTGGTCCTATAGTTCAAAATGTAATACAAATCAACTGGTCCCAAAATATGTTGTAATATTTTCCGAACAACCTAACACTACGAAATTTCAAATTTAGGCATCAACTTTTACTTTTACTAAGCTTAAAACGCCATATGCCATTTGCACACATGACAATGATGGCAAAGGAATGTAGTTTTTACCAGTGATTGCATTTATGGCCAGTGACTAGACATGCACTTTACTTTTCAGTACCATGAAATATTAATGTTACAAGATTCCAAGTCGCAATATACAAGAACAAAGAAGCTAGCAAATGGCTTCTTTGAATTCTGCACAAGGCTCCACATCCATTCCAGTTTCTTTTCACTGAGATAGCTGCGGCCATCCCCTCTGAAATTTAAATCCTCGCATTTTTTGCACTCTGTCCATTTTAGGTGAGAAAAATGAGACTTCAGGCCCAGCACAAGAGCATTTCATGATACAGACAAACCATACATATTGATTATGGTGCTGTATATAAGCACACTTGAAGCTGCAATAGCATCTGCAAAATGAAATTTTATATTTTGACCATTATGTCTATAGGTACTATAATATGGGTAGACTGTTATACCAGTTCCTAATCCTCGCAATTTTCTTTGACAGGATGATTGCAAGACATAAGATAACAATGAAAACAGTGAAAAATGCTATACACAATTTTCTTGACCATCACATCAGCTAGAGCACCATTCATGCCTGTGGGGTAATTTTGTAAATATTGCCAAGTAATTACATCACAAAACCATTTTTGCAAAAGTGTGAACACATTTATTATAAATAAACAACAATCTTCCTTGGTCTTTACAACAGCATCCTCAATAACCAATTTCCTGAACATAAAATTCTGCCAAGCTCTGTGCACCAATTGTGTCAATGGCCACTTGACTTCAGTAATAATGATATACGAGTATACACTATCAAAAGAGTTGCAAATGGGCTCGTAATTTTTATCAATTATTTCTGTTCAGTTTATGGTTGCATGCCGCCATCTTGATATATCAATAGCCTTAGGTTGCATGTATCTTTATATACCTATTCGTACTTGACATATAGTGGATATATAACATTAGGTTCAGGATGATAATCATGGCAGTCATCAAAGAACAACAGCCACGTTCATTATCTCGCCTATATACGATAATGGCAACGATTTCTTGAAGACATTGTGCTACTTACCACGTACCAACAGAATAGACATTTGCTTGAAGTTGCTTTTGCGTTCATACATGGAAACAAAAATGGGGGAAAAGAGGAATGGTTAAGAAAAAAATCCATGTCAAGAAACGTGCATAAGTGTCGAAAGCGAGAAAATTCTTCCGGGTGTTGGAGCTTTACATTTTGGGAGTGATTTGGTTTTTGGGACCCTTGCAAGATTACGTCTAGTATATATGGAGTTGTAAGAGAAAGTTGGCCCATTTGCTTGTCGTTTGTTTTTTCGCATTGTGATCGTTCTCGTCCATTGCAGAGAAAAACTGAGGCTATTTGCGAATCGAGATTGGCCGTTAATCGAGTCTGCTTCTCGCCAGGCTGAACCAAAATTACTTCGTGCTAGTACACAATGTATACCGAAAAGTGAACCGTAAACTCGTCCCAATCGATTGCATACACTTAGACTCATCTGTAACAATCACTATTGATTAAGATACTTATTACTTGGAGAAACAAGCCAGCTAGCGCGTCTTTCATTCCTTCTTTCTTTCATTCAAACTTCGATGAGAAATTATGTTGCTTGCATGACAAAGAAAATATATTTCCACTCTTCCTCATTTGCCATTAAAGCTAAAGTTTGTTACTTCAACTTCAACTTGCTCGAAATCAATGGCTGCATTCAATCTTCAGCCAACATTTTAAGAATTTTTACATTAGGGACAAAGTCACATAATTAACAATAACTCATAATTAATCGACCTAGTTGCCAAACAAGTTCATAATAATCACGTGGATTGGATTTTGACCTAAACAACTGCTGCAGAGAAGTCATATTACTGTCTATTGAACCTTATCATCAGATTTTTAAAATAATAATAATCTGATTTTTGCAATTATTATATTGGTTAACCACTTAATGCAAACTGCAAATATAAAATCACAGGAATTCCACTGAAACTAGTCCTTTGAACTATATAGTAATATATATGATTAGATGAATTCCATTTGGGATTAATATTGTTTTGCACCATATGTGGCTGCATAACAATTTGCTGTTAATTAAGTCAGCTTATTTTCTCATTTCAGCTCTGCCAAATAAGACTTCAAACAATGTCCACTAGACCGATAAATGCCACTGTTGCTATCAACACAGCTCCTGCTGACAGCTTTATAATCACACTTAATTATGGATGACTTTCAAACTTTCTGGTCCAATCAACAAAGCAATAAATATAATATGCATATCATTTGGCCTACCTTACATGTATACCAATGTCAGCTGAACTGCACTGAGAAGATCAATAGTTTCCAGGATTTCCAGCAATAATTTTGTCCAACCGAAGTTCCAAATAATTTGCAGACAACAAAATGTTGAAAGAAACTGCAATAATAAAAAATATGCAACATGAAACATAAATAAAACGAAGTCCATTGTAGCAGAATACATTTCCCAAGAAGAAAAATTGTTCATGATCCTGCATGGTTTTTGGAAAACGAATTATTCCTGCAGGCAAATAGGAGATTTTCTGCAAAACTTTCCATGCATAAAATACTTTGAAGTGTGCAGGAAACAACTTTTTTTCTGCATAAATTTGTGCCCATAATGTTGTGCAGGAAAACCCATCAATATCCTGCATGACATGCACAACATTATGCAGAAAATGTCCTGCAGTCTCTGCATGATCCTGCAAAGACTTTTTATTGTGGGAGGTTTCATACTGCGGAAGTTACTCCTGAAGTACAATAAAATCGAATATGAAAGCATGTTTTCAGCATTTGTAAACATGATAATAGTGTAGATGAAAATGAGTAGTTTGTTAATGGAATCAATAGAGGGAGGTTAACAAGAGTTTGTACTGGGGGTCCTTCAGTGTCAAAGGACCTGGAAACCTGATATCCATTCAGGGTATGATGAACAGTGCTAAGTACATAGAAGTTTTGGAGCAAACATTGCTTCCAACACTGAATGACACTTTTCCAGATGGAATTTTTCAGCAAGACTTTGCACCATGGCATATATCTAAGAAAGTGAAGGCATTTCCATAAGAAATGAAGTCAGCTATTGTAGGTGGTGAACTTGCCAGGTTTTCATTGAACTAAGCCTTATCTGACCATTTAAATTAATATTCACCTGTGCAAAGATGGCAATCCTTAATGTTTTATCAGCTATCGGTTGCACGCATCGTTTGCGCGATGATTTTCCGCATATTCTACGTGAAATCGGAGTCTTCCTGACATTGTAGAAACGGACAACGCAAGAACGAAGAGAAGTGTTCTAAACGGTGTTCTAGGTGCAAGTGAAGCATTGGAATTTTATTTTTGGGCAACGTAATGGAGGTTACAGATGAAGACTGAAAACACCAAGAGGAATAATCAGAATTGGCCTTATGCAGGGTGAATATATTATTGAAATGGATCCAGAATATTTCTATTCTTGGTAAATGCTCCTTGAGGAGTCCCAATACCATTATTGCCAGAGTGTTGCAGCAAGGTTCTGCTTTAATAGACTACCATTTGGAATTACCTCAGCACCTAAATACTTTCAAGCATGGATGAACTTATTTTGGAAGGCTATGGAGGATGTGTTTGTCAAATGGATGACATTTTAGTGTGGGAGGACAAGACAAAAGATCACGATAGGAGGTCGTCAATTGTCTTGAAGAAATTGAAGGGAGCAGGTGTCCACCTGAATTGCAAGAAATGGCGCTTAGCAAGTACTAGTATGGCATTTCTAGGAGCTATAATCGACCAACATGGAATGAAGCCCGACCCAAAGAAAGAAGCAGCTGTTCCTAAAATGCAACATCCAGAACCCATATCAGATGTTGCAAAGGTTTCTGGGTATATTTAATCATGTTGGGAAACTTATTCCAGGATTATCCGACAAGAAAAAACCTCTAAGTGGACAGCTTAAGAATTGCAGGTAATCACTGTAGAATACATAGTAGGGAGAAATGCCCATTTTTTTAAGCATGCTTGAATCTTACTTTTTGGCGATCGATTACCAAGGCCCGCATTTTCCTTAATTGAAAGCCCTAGCTGTGTGTTCTTCCAGCTGGAAAAAAACACATAAATTATAAAATGCAACATTGCAGTGATAATTGAAATGATATAGATAACAAAAACGGTGTTTGAAATGCACTCACACACGCGGGATTGTCCATTTTATTTTTGGCCGCAATCAACGACGTGGATTGGTGCGCGAATGCGGGCCCAGGATGTGGAACCACGATGGAAGCGGGGTTATATGGACAGAATGTAAATTCGCTCCAGATATCGCGTCGTTGTTGGTTATACCAGGAGGCCACCAGGGTGTGTGCGAGTACACCACGCGTACACCCTGTACGCAGATAGATGGTTGACGCTGTCAGTCGGGTCTCCACCCATGTTGCTATGGCGACGACGACGAAGACGTCGTCGACCACAGGCACAGTAGAAACACGCGAAGAACGTATACGTGAAGCAGTTACGAGCATCGCTACAGCGCTGGTTGACGCGGCCGTTCGGGCCGGAAAAGACATATCAGGCACGTCCCCGCTCATGGAACATTCCGAGACCATGTTCCCTGACAGAACTGCTGTGCACAAACTGGCCATGCACAGCAGTTGTGTCCACATTGTCGAAGCAGTCATAAGATCCTCGAGGCAGATCAGCGTGGTTGTCGTCGTCGCCACCAAAGGAGCTGTAGCCGAAGTAGCAGCAGCGACAGCGGAAGAATCAGCAGAGGCCGTAAAACCACCAGAACCACCACCCGCAAAATCACAGCCGTCGATCTCGCCAGCTCAAACGGAAAGGCCAAAACCATCACATCACAAAAAGCCTTCCGCTACCCGTGAGACTCCGTAAACCCGATAAGTCTCATCGACCAAGCACGCTAGCGCAGCAGATTTTTAAGCAGTTTATATACTTTTCATCAGAGTTTTTTATAGACATGCTTTTAAAATTATCCATTCATGCGCTAAAATTGTTGTTGGATACTCGTTACAGTTTGTTGAAGTTGTTGTTGCCCCCACGGCAGGGGCCTAGTCAGGGTGTGACGAGCCGAAAACCAGTGTGAATCTCACGATTTTCGAATGTTAAATAGCCAAATGTCTCGTCATCTAATTAGTGACGCGCATGAATAGATTCACGAGATTCCCACTGTCCCTACATGCTGCCTAGCGAAACCACAGCCAAGGGAACGGGCTTGGCAAAATTAGCTCAACCAGTTCGTCGATCAACACAATGTATTCCACCAACTGCGCCGACTCCGCATGCTCAAAGGCGTGCCATCGAAGGAGCTAGAGCCATGTCCCTTATGTCAAAATGGGCAAGGGAAAACAACTTGTTAGAAAACAATTATGAAACCGCCAGCAGATGATGAAGATGAGAATGGCATTCCGATGTAATCCATGTATGCATGCCACCCTTTTGGAATTAAGAAAAAATATAACAAAAACCAATAAATTGACCAATCTTGTTCTGGATTAATTCCTGATCTTAGACTTGAAAATCAAAAAATGTTCTGTCAGAAGTTGACTTTGGCATGGCATTTTTGAAAACAAAAAAACAATCTACATTATGCCAGTTAGGACTCTGAAAATGCCAAACAATTAAAATCTGAGCATGTCACACCAAATGAGTTTATATATTATGTTTCCGTCAAAACGTTGACAGTAGGCGCATTCAGAAACTGCCAAAACGACCGTGTTACATAATGTTATGAAATATAAAACTGGAAATTCAGGTTGAAAGCCATGTTAACAGGGCTAACATGCTATGTTCATGCTATGCTATTGGGTTTCTGAATGCGCCTA
>JAVBJR010000074.1:0-6780 GCA_031546965.1 Dysgonomonas sp. | reverse complement strand
TGAACCAGGAAATATAGATAAAAGTGTCTATGAATGTATTAAAATTCAGTGGAAGCTGAACTAGCAGACTACAACTGTGGGAGAGGAACATGTGGTTTTTAGGGGGTGGATCGATAAAAGGTCCCACCACTGTCCGCAAAGGCTAGGGTGGGGGTTCAAAAATGCTAAATGTGTGTGTGGCACACGTGGTGGTTCTAGGTGAAAAGGTCGCCGCCAAAAAGGTCGTCGCAACGAAGGTCGCCCTCAAAAGATCTTGCGTTAAATGATCGCCTTGTAAAAAGATCGTGCACAAAAAGGTCGCCTCGCAGAAAATGACCTAACCTAACCTCATCTGATCAAACAAAAACCTAACCAAATCGAAACAAATCTAACATAATAAGCCTAACCTAATTTAATCTAATCAAATTAACCTAACCTAAAAAATTTAATTAACCTATAACCTAACCTAATCTAATCAACCTAATAATTAACCAAAACGGACATTTGCTTTTCAATTTTCAAAGTTTTACAACCTTTTTGTCGGGCGATCTTTTTACAAGGCGATGTTTTTACAACACGATCTTTTTACGAGGCGACCATTTTACACGGCGACCTTTTTACCAGGCGATCATTTAACGCACGATCTTTTGGGGGCGACCTTTTGTGCGACGACCTTTTTGGCGGCCACCTTTTCACCGGATACCATATTTCCTATTTTATGTAATCATGTAGTTATTCACAAATATGCTTTACTATTTGCAAAAATTACGTGCATTTTTTTTCATCATGGTACTTTGGTAAGTGTCATGTTAAAATCTGTTATGACCACATGTCTTTTCGTTGTTCCCACTCCTCATGGCATGGGTTTCCTACTACCCCCTCCCCGCATTCAAGGGACATGTGGTTTTTGAATGGCCCCTATGGGAAAAAAACAGTCTCGGTTGTTTTAGAAATACGCATCACCGCTTTATTTTACAGTGTAGTCATCATAATTTTTAAGCCCCATGGACACTGTAAAAAATGTTTTTAAAGCCCCTCCCCCTGCATAAAATTTCACCGTCTGTGAATTAAAAATGTAGTGACTGAAATTGGCTAGTGACCATAAACGAATTGTGCATACACAGATTGACCAACTAGCAACCAAGTTTTCAAACTGCTTATGTTTGTCTTTATGTGACCTTGAGTTCTGATATATCCGAAAATCAGCAACATCTCAAGTTGTGAAGATATGTCAATGAAGATTTGAAAACGGCAGTGATGCACTGGCTGAACTCCCAGGCGGCGGAATTTTTTTCAGCAGGCATTGAAAAAAATACATTTTTACTGTGTCGGAGTTGCTGAAACATTATGATGACTACACTGTAATATGAAGCGCTGATGTATACCTTTGACACAACTGAGATATTTGTTTTATCTTAATTGGTTCTGGATTTCCACTCAATCACCCCTAATTTTTGAAATGAGCTTCGTAGTTCCTGACAATTATAAAATATTTTATTGAAATAAAATTACATGAAATCACTATGTATTATTTTCAGCTTTTCATTATTCACAGATTTACATCAACTACATGCACACAACCATCCAGTACTAACTATGAAAAGTGATAAAAATTGTGAATGAACATGAATTCATTGTATAACAAAAGTACTGCTATAACAACAAACATATGTATGTACGCGGTGATATGCTTATGCAGGTGCATAAACCCAAATTCTGACAGCCGAGTTTAAAATAAAACTTGGAAAATTTCTACACATTGCATATTCTGTTGAAATTATTACCTGTAGCTTTGAAGTTTGTGAATTATATTGTGACAGGATGAAAAAATTATTCACCCTTCGCCTTGGACTTTAATTGTTTTCCTTGATTTCGTGGAAAGTACATGACTCATCTTATTTTGCATATTGCTGCAATGAAAAGGATTTCAGCAATTACTTCATTCATAATTGCAGTCACATGACTCCAGCCCCTATAAGTACCGAGGATACTCCTGCTGAAGTGAAGTTACATTTCAGCTACAACTCAGTCAACATCTCTACAGCTACAACTCAGTCACCATCTCTACAGCTACAACTCAGTCAACATTTCCAACTCCAAACTGGTAGTAACCTCGCTCCATTCCTGTTCTGGTGACATTGTGTTTTGGGAGATTCTCCACTTTTTGACTCCTGGGTCCACACCACTCCTGCTAAGACATCGGAGACCCATCAGATATTTGGTCTCCGCAGAACAACCCTATTGCCACATTGGTGGCCAACATCATTGGTAAATGGGTAATGACTAGAGTCACCACACGTCAAGTAAATTACTTATTGACCCTGGTTCCTTTTCTCTTGAGTCAACTCAAAAAGGGAGAGGTTCATCAGAATTGCAAACCTTGTGCTACCCCAAGATTACCACTACCACTAGAACTGGCTGCAGCAAGGGCGCTACTCTACCATAGGGGACAGAAATAGCCTGAACAACATCATACCAGAAGTCCAGATGCGAACTGTTTCTCGACAATTGTCCTGGTGTCTGAACTCAAGATTGGAATTTCAGATTGGAATTTCGGATTTTGTTTTATTGTAAAGATTGTCGCTTAACAAACATTAAACAACTACAATATTATTTCACATATTGCAAATGAAAATTTGAATCACAATCGTAATAATTTTTGTGATTTCAGCATGCGGTCACAATTTAGAAACATGCTCTTATAACGCTGCATGCATACCACCACAACATTGCATTCCGACAGCATGTGTGTCGAATGCTATCTACTGCAAATCAAAACACATATGGAAATAGTGTTGCATGCATGCCAGTATCCCAAGGCAGCGCTGCAGCCTTGAATACTTCTGTAAAGGGTTAATATGAGTTACCAATTTCACAAAGATACAGAAAAGAAAATGTGTTGCATCCGGGTGTGGATTGGAACTTGTAAACCTGACATTCATTGCTATTCTAGACGATTGCTTACGAAAAATGAAGGAAAGAATAACCCTCTTACTAAATAAGTTGGAACCAGTTTTCATTAGAAGATTTTTATTTGTGGAACCTGCGATATTACAACTAAATCTGTGATACTGAACATAACCCAATTTAATGGAAAATTTGGTTGTGCTGATTGCAAACATCAAAGCATGACATACATAATTTCAGCAACAAGTCATGCATATGTATATGACTTTCTCAAGGTACCTGCAGATTTGCAAACTCGTGATGATTTTACAACAACAAAAATGCAAAAGAAGCTATTCACTTAAGACAAACCGTGTAAAAGGGCCCACACTCTTGTTAGGGCTCGTCCATAAATTATGTAACGCCTATTTTCAGGATTTTGAACCCCCTCCCCCCATGCAACGCTTTGTAACAAATTCACTTCCTCCCTCCATAACACAATGTTCAATTCAAAATTTCAGATAACCTTGTGTGCATGCTCCTTAAGGAGCACACAATTGTGTGCATACTGTATCAAAATTACTCTGCATTTATGTAAAATTAAATCTCCAGCACCAATCAATAATGTATACAGCAAGCTTTATTGCAATTCTTCGATCCGTGGTCTCCCGTTTAGCCAAAATTCCCCCTCCCATTACAACATGGCATCAGGAACTTAGGGAGCATCCAAAAATTACGTTGTCCAAAAATCACTATATTCAGTTGCCAAATCGTGATTTTTACGGTACTCATCGTGCGAACACTCATTTAATCGGAATTCAGCGATAATTAACAATGGCATCAGCAACTTAGGGAGTATCCATAAGGTACGTCGTCCAAAAGTCTGGCTGTTCAGTTATTTTTTATTTATCGCTGAATTTCGGTTAAATGAGTGTTCGTATGATGAGTACCATAAAAATCACGATGGTTTGGTAACTTATACAGTGAAAAATAAAAACCCTATTTTCGTGTAAACTCACAATATCAGCAGTACATTATTTATTCTAATAATAAAATCACATAATTTTTGGATGCTCCCTAAGTTTCTAATGCCATTTTTTTAATTATCACGGATTTTCGGTTAAACGAGTGTTCACATGATGACTACCATAAAATAGAAAACTATTTGGCGAAACGGGATTTGGCGAAACGGGCCTACACCACGCCAATCCAGGTTATGATAATAATCATTGGAATTTGATTCTGACCTAAACATCTGCTGCAGAGAAGCCAAGTTTTTGGGTCCATTGAAATGGATAATCAGATTTTTAATGATTCTAATAGTTTGATTTTTACTATATAAAGAACTTTTATTGAAGATTAAATGCAGCCTCTGTTATGTACTTTGGAATTGCAATGTACCAGCTCAATTCCAATGATCCAGCTATCTGAACATTACAGGTAACGGGTTGTACTGGGCTTTTCATTTTATAACAATCTTGGTACTGCCAAGACAATAGACATAAGATTATCAAAATGTTCAACAACATGCATAAACAGAACAGAACATTTAATCAGAAATCCATATTTACTATATAGGCTAAGTTAAGGAATTTAAATGTGTACCAATATGTTTGGAACAAATATTGGTAGCTTATGAATAATCAACGAAGATAAAGGAATATATGTAAGCACAGTAAATTAAAAAAAATACCACATTTCATAAATTTCAATTTTTGTAGGTTTAATAAGAGGGAATTTAGGAAATATGGATAATAAACATTAGCAATCGTAAGTGCAAGTTGTTTTTTGTAAAACAGTAAAGATGAATGTGTTTATACCTACGTATGACCAGTTCGGTGGTCTGTGCAACTTGGAGAAAATGGCCGTTGGCAATGGTGTGACCAGTGCCACAATCCACACTAATAAGATGATGACCTTTGCTTGCAGTTTGGTCATTCTCGGTCGCAAGGGATAGATGATGGCAATGTACCTATCAATGCTGATTGCAACCAATGTGTACGCACTCACAAACACTGAAACGCACTGAGCGTACGTAACTATTGTACACATAATGGCCCCAAAAGGCCAATAGAAGAGCACCAAATTGGCCACAAATGAAAATGGGATGCACAAAGTAGCCATTAGAATGTCTCCAATAGCCAGGTTGAAGATGAAGAAGTTGGTGACAGTACGCATGCGCTGATAGGCCATTACTATGTAGCACACGATGCCATTGCCACCGATGGCTGCAATGATTATGGTTATGTACATCAAGTACATGAGTACTTTGAGGAACGTTGGAACAACTGTCACAGGACCTCTGGACATCTGGGCATCTTCTGTTAGGTTTGTGGAGAAATTGATGTAAATGGCATTTTCCGATGTGACAACGTCCGGTAAAGTGTCTGATGATGAATCCGGATCCATTTTCTTTTAACTGTGGCCGATGCACCCTCTATGTGCCAGTAAGGACATGCGAGATGAGTGAAGAGTATCTGTTGAAATAAATCAGTCTATTTTGAACCACAATATAGTCCAATGTCTTGCGACATGATTTAAAAGTATGCATGTGTTTGCTGTGCAAATTACTGAACATACTGTATGTGTTGACAGTGCTACATACAAGAGTTATGTGACATAGTTCACTGAAGAATAAGGTACACCATGTTCAGTACACCATGTATCATCGAAAAATGTGCCAGCATACTATGTATTTTGGCATTCTGTAAACAACACTTCGTTTTTAAAGACTAATGTTTAGCTTCCCTGCAAGGCACGTGGCATTATTTCTCCCCTTGGGGAAATAAATTCTTGTAAATTCGCCAGCATTTCAAATCTCATTGAAACAACTTTTAACACACTGATCCAAAGATGCTCTACAACTTTCACATTTGAACTGCACTTGTAACTCGAACGGTTAAAAAGATAGCGATTTGAAACCCATGAAGGTCACGTGCACAGTCACACGCAACAGGTTTTTTGGATAGCCCATACCTGTTTTCCTATTTACTCCCCTATTCAAAAATGATTTAATGTTTACAAATTTGAAGATATTTAATGGAAGACAAGACTTGGACTCACCCTGTATAGGAACCTCGACAATCTTATTGGGAAAGCCTATTTTGTAGTAAGATTTGGAACAGTGACCCACTGCTGTAAAGGTACCACATCTGGCATTTTCTAAAAATTGTGGACTTCTAAATTATTCAGTGGAGTTCCCAGATGGGTCTTTTGGGAAATACGAGGCTCATTTCAAAAATAAGCGCTGATTGAGTATAAATCAAAAACCAATTAAGGGAAAAAATGTCTCAGTTGTTTCAAACGCTTTATCACTGCTTTATTTTACAGTCTAGTCATCATAATTTTCTAAGCCCCCTGGACACCGTAAAAAAATATTTCATTTGAACCATCCAATACTAAGATTGACTGTTCCTGTAGGTTTTATAAGTTTGTTCCATCCCCTCCTTAATGGCTTGTTCTGTTATTGGTATACAGAGCATCTCGAGAGTCCTAACGTTTAAAGTCATTTATGTCATTAGCTCAAGTAATATACTGTAGCAACGTCAATTTCCACAAACTTCATTTTGCCCAAGTCACTCTAGGTCAATTAACTTATTCCCCAGAATCATAACATTAATGTATAAGCACCTAAAATCTACTAACATATGATCTCCATCTTGTTAACTAACTCCGTTCCCTATATACAGCGTTTCTCATGTCACTTAATTCACAATTCCATCCATGAAAAAGTACCTGATAAACTTGGCAACAGTACCACCTTTGTGCATTTCTGCTAGCTAGCCACCCAAAATTGAAGTGCACAATGCTGTCGCTCCAATTACTCATGTGACAGATAAATGCCCTCCAATCAACATCTTAACTTTTTAGACCTACACTACTTCGCTGGGGTCAATCGCTCATTTCTGTTCCCAT
>JAVBJR010000687.1:0-6260 GCA_031546965.1 Dysgonomonas sp. | reverse complement strand
CTTGCTGCACAAACTATCCTCCGTTTATCACGTTCTGTGAGCTTTGGTTAGGCACCACATTCCTTTTTAGGATAATTTCTGGGCTTGGAGTACAAATATAATCCAATGATTGACTTTGGTCATTTGTTGCAATGCTGCTACATCAAGGAATGACTTCCCAACCTCCCTGAATATGTGGATTTCTCAGTTTTAAATTTGTTTTAATTTCAGCCTTGTAACCATGGTTATCACACATCTATTAACCAGTACCGTGGTGCAACATTACTTATTCATGGATTGCTACAAATTTTCTGCTGTAATTTCTCAATTTCCGTAGGTGTCCACTAAAATATCAAACAGTTGATTTTGCCCATTCCCACATTTTAATATCTGCTATGAAAGCCATGGCAGTTATCGTTGTGCAAATGTGTCACAATCTGTTTTACATTGTAATTAACAGATGTGTATTCATTTTTGCCTGATTTTCATACAGTTTCATTGAAATACCGAGTGTCCACTAAATTACCAAACAGACTGTATACTAAAGTGGGGAGGAATGTAGTGTAGCGATTGTTAATGGTACACTAATGCCATCTGTGGATATAATGAATACTATTATGTGAGGGGCGCCACCTGGTGTTGTAGAATAGTGTATATAACCGGAGAGTAAAAGAGTGAAGTTGTCCTTTCACAATTATAAAAAATGATTGTGCAACAGCCTTAGAAACATTACTAGTAAAATACTATCTACACAGTTGAGCTAAAAACAAAACACGAGGAATGTGTTTTGTAACATATATTGTACAAATTGCACGTTGCAATTAATACTGCGGCTAATATAGTGACAAATTAAATATGACTAAAATATTATAACGAATTGAACCTGACAAGAATAATGCAACATTTTCATATGATAGTGATCAGTGACCTTACGTTTGGACACCGTGATCCGTGGCTGTCTAATTCAGTGTATAGTTTCATTAAAAATAAACCAAATTATTGACATTAATAGCATGTAACATGTCTTTAAAAAATGTAAAAATTTAGTGATATTTAAGGAAAAATCTCGACGGAGCTCATTTTTGATTTACAAGAAATGTGGAAAAATTGATTTTGAAGTTTATTTTTATCTCACAAACATTTTGAATTAAATGCGTTCAATGCCAACATTTGAATTTTATTACAAAATATCTAATATTAAAAATAACACATTTATATTACAAGATATCATTTTTCGCTCTTCAAATAAAATTGTATATTATAGATCCTTATTTCACAAAAGTTTGATTACCATTATAAAATCATTTTAAAATGTTCAGTTTTTTCAACCAAAAAAACTACAGAAATACGAATATAAATTATCAATGTAATGCACAGTTTGAAATAGTTATCAAATTTATAGAAAATATATAAAAATGCTTCATGGCCGGGTGTCTGCATTTATATTCATTTCCACATGTTTTACAATGTTAAATTGTTTCTAAATCAGTTAAGATATTTAAACTAATGTTTTTTAGGCTATTCTTCGATTTTGTATTGTATATATATATGTATCATGTATGCATGATGCTGACTTAAATCAAGATTGTCAATTCTAAAAATACAGGACGTCTCATTTATGAGTTGCCATTAAACATTGCTTATAAAATAATACATGATGTGCCTTCGCGGTAACCACGCCCATTATGACGTTTCGCCTTCTCTGGGTTTGGGGGGCAAGCCAGCATTTCGTGTGCATTGCGGCTGCGTTTGGCTGGCTTGACCCCAAACCTAGAGAAGGCGAAACGTCATAATGGGCGTGGTTACCGCGAAGGCACATCATGGTTAAGAATCAATGTGTCATGCAACAATTAAATAACAAGTCCTGTATAAAAAATACACCATATACGTACCAAATGATAACATGAACTGTCAGCAGATACAAAAACTAATTTTGAAATTAGTTACGAATAATTCTCGTCTCATTATTCCTTTTGCAAGGTCACTAAGTGCAGTGAACTTCAAAACCTTCTTTGCCTGCGAGATTATGACTTCTGCAAGTAAAATATTCAGTTTGATTACAATCTAACCAGGGTCATACTAAAAGGCAGACCGGCAGACTCGGCAGACCGCATACTCGGAATCGGCAGACCGTGTAAAACGAAATTACGGAAAAATAAAGACGCTTTAACCATTGGATTTCGTTGCAACTTTCTTGCGCGAGAATACGGAAGAATTCGTTAAAAATGGATCCGGCCGTTCTAAAATAAAATCGGAACATGACAAATACACAAAATTACATCCTCTTTAACGCTATGATCATCGAATTTCGAAATTTCGAACGCAAGTGCACATTTCGTCTGGCAGAACAAACTATTGCGGGAGAGTAAACACATCACCTATTAGCAACTTTATTGCGCGAAACAATAAAAATTTTGCTAAATTACTTCTCGGTGTTCCAAAATTTCGAACTAAGTTCCAAATCGTACGTCATGCAAACCTCTTCCTTCCTACGAGGCCGGAATCCCGCAATTCGCCAAGGATGTGCCCATCTTCCCCTTCAGACCAAAATGTTGCACGACACTGGAAACTGGAAAACTGACAGGTGAGCAACTTATTGCACGAGAATGTAAAACAATTCAATAAAAATGCTTACGGGTGTTCGAAAATTTCGAACGGAGTCCTAAATTGTACAGAATTCTATCTTCTTTCTTCCTACCGGGTCGGAATTTCGAAATTCCGAACGGAAGTATTTATTTTGGCCTGTCAGACCGAAATATTGCGCGAGCTGGAAAAAGTTACGGGTGAGCAACTTATTGCGCGAAACTCTAAAAATTCGGTAAAAATACTTGTAGGCGTTCCAAAATTTCGAACGAGGTGCCATCTTGTGGGTAATTCAGTCCTCTTTCTTCCTAGGTGTTCGAAATTTCGAAATTCGGACCCCAAGTCTTCGTTATGGCTGGCAGACCAAGAAATTGCACGAGGACCGAAAAGTGACAGTTGAGCAACTTATTGCGCGAGACGCCATTTAATCCCGTAAAAATACTTACTAGCGTTCTAAAATTTCGAACAAGGCGCCATCTTGTAGGTAATTCAATCCTATTTCTTCCTAGGTGTTCAAAATTTCGAAATTCGGACCCCAAGTCTTCGTTATGGCCGGCAGACCAATTTTGTTAATATTGTATAACTTAAAAAATTTTATGAATGCTCAGTGGGCAGAATTTTATTCACAGGTTTGTAACAACATCATTTTACTTTACAAATATTTCATCGATAATACTGGCAATATGGCAATTTAATACACATGGTATGCAGTATGTTTTTATAAAAATCACATTCTATGTAGGACTTTTTATTTGACCACATATTATATTAACTTTCAAATGCATTTCATTTGTAAAAATTAGTTATAAACGAAAATCATGCATAGTTTTATCCACAGCGTATATATCCCTATTTAAATGCAATTCCAACTTATTCCGATTACAATCTTGCATCCTTTCGTTCAATAATAAATAGTCAATTGAGCTTACAACAAATTTGAAATTGTTTGTTTTTTTAAACACAATAGACACTTTGGATGACAAAAGACAACCGTACAGAATTTTAATTTGAATGATGCTAATGAAATAATCACCCACATTAAATTTCGAAATTTGTAATAGTTTTACACAAACGAACTGTGCAAAAATAGTCACTTTTCCCCTCCATAATTTTAAATTCATCCAAAATGTTACTTAAAATTGTTTGCAAGTTTTATTTATGATTTACGTGCATAAATAAAAATAGATAAACCTATAGTAATTGCGAGAAACTGAAATGCGCCTCAAACATTTTCGCCCATCTTCTGCCCTCTCTCCCTTTTCAAAACCAGTTGTTTCACGATGGACGCGCCCGAATTTGCATATACGCTTCCTGTCTAGCAGAAACGTCATGATAACGTTCTTGTCACGTGGCGACTTGTCCAATGGCGCTTTATCGAAGGGCGTGGTGAACGGCGTGGTCCAGCAAAAACCAGACAAAGGAAGACTCTAAAGTGGCTTGCCCCGTGTCTATCTGCTCCGTATTCCCCTTTGTTCTCGCCATTCATTTTGCCGACGTCTCCCGCAATTAACAGTACGTTTTCAAGCTGTTATATTTATAAATGTTAACTATACTTACGAATATTAAATTCTCAATAATTTTAATGATTTTCGCAGGTGAATTGGATCGATCATTGTGACCTCCGACGCTACCAGCAAAAACCAGACAAAGGAAGACTCTAAAGTGGCTTGCCTCGTGGCTATCTGCTCCGTTTTCCCCTTTGTTCTCGCCGTTCATTTTGCCGACGTCTCCCGCAATTAACAGTACGTTTTCAAGCTGTTATATTTATTAATTAAACCTATAATTAGGGAGAGCGCCGTAGGTCGGTGAAGGGAGCGGACGTGTGTTGCGTCGCTCCGTGTTTTGGGCGTCGGCTGTAGTATAAGCGACGTGGCAGAAAGGAAAGGTGGAAAGGAAATCAACGGAAGTGATAGCTGGATAATAGTAAGAATAGAGGATTTGAGAAAAGGAAATAGAAAAGACGGGAGGGAAGAAGACGAGGGGTGTGGAGACGAGAAACGGACGGGAGCGGTAGCGGTTCATCGAAAGAGACGGGACGAGAATGGAATTAACGGATTGGGAGCGGTTTGAAGGCGGAAGCAGTGCAAATACGAGAAAAAGGAAAGGAGGAAGGCAGAAGACAGTGATTAAAGTCGAATTCGAAAAGAACAGGAGGAAAGACGACGACAAAGGGAGCGGAAACGAAGGTGATCGGGAGCGGTAGCGGTTGGGCGATCGAAACAAGGATCAGGGCGTTGGCACAAAAATAAACAGAAACGAAAACGAGTAGCGGTAAAAGAAAAGTGAGGAGAGTGGATTGGTAATAACGATCGTCGGGCGGGAGCGATAGCTGCATGCAGAATAGGACCGAACGAGAAGGAACTGCCAGTTTATACTGAAAGCACTTCAAGAGGGTAGGCAGTTCCAACTGGAACTGCAGGCAAAGATAAGTTAAAATACGCCCCAATAAAATAAATTAAATATATTAAACGGGTTCGACTTACATATCCATTAGAGACACGAGTACCACAAGGAAAGCAACCGGGGAAGAAGTGAAGAGGAATATGATGACGGAAGAGAGAGCTCGTTCGGCAAGTGTCTCACAGGTGGAAAGAATGAAAGAGAAAGGCAACACAGAGGTAGAAGTGACATCAGGAACATTTAATATACAGCCATTCAGGAAGGGAGTGGCGTATAGGTCACCACCCACTAAGAAGATAGCACAAGAAAGTGAAAGTAATCGAAAGGAAGATGGAGAGAAGAAAGCAGAGGAAAGAGAAATGAAGAGAAGACGGGAGCCGGAGAGCCTGGGAGATAAGCTGGACAGTCTGCAGGAAGTACTTTTGGAAAGAATGGATAGAGTTGAACAGAAGATGGAAGATTGGAGGTCGAAGTATCAAGAGTTACAGGCAATACTGGAAATGGAGCAAAAACAAAGGGCAGAAGAGAAGCAAGAGAGGGAGAAGGATAGAACTAGAGAATTAGAGAGGATAAAACTGATGCAGAAGCAAATCGAAAATTTGGAGGAGAAGGTGGACGAATTGGAAAATCGAAGCAGAAGAGTGAATCTGGTGTTCAAAGGGTTAAAAGAGGAGAGCGGAGAAACCTGGAGACAAGCAGAGGAAAAGGTGCAAGAACTGTTGGAGAAAAAACTTTGATTAAAGGATATAGAAGTAGTAAGAGCTCATAGAGTGGGATGGAAGCAAGGAGAGAGACCGAGACCAATTGTTGCCAAATTTGGGAAAGAAAAACAGAGAGAGTTGGTGTTGCAGACAAAGAATAAATTAAGACAAACAGGGATACAGTAGAACCTCTCTAATTGCATACCTTCCGTTTCGTAATTTTTCTATGCATTTAAGAAGGTATGCGATTATAAAATACAATCCTTGAAATAATTTTCTCTATTGTATACACGTACATGTGATGGTGTATGTAGGATACACCTATTTTGTCAAATTAAGCATTTAAAGAAATCTGAAATTTGCGTTTGCCTTTTAGTATGGCTTAGAATTACTCGCAACTCTGAACTTCTCTCTTCAAAAAATCTCTTGCAATCTGGTGGCAACTGTATTCCATTTTCCAGAGAATATTTTTCAACGTCAAGGACTTCTGCTAATGCCTGCTTGTGGGTAACGGGTGCTTCAAAAATATCCTCTCTTTCAATTATTCCTTCAATACACTCTGGCTCATTGACAAAGGCAACAATTTGTTCAATGGTT
>JAVBJR010001259.1:0-12433 GCA_031546965.1 Dysgonomonas sp. | reverse complement strand
GTCATATAATATATGTCTATGGTTATATAACTGTCGCTTCTGCGACAGCACAGCACACTTTCTGCGATTAAAATGCGATCAAAATGTGCATCAAAATTCGTTTTTGCTTACCTGCCGGTAGCAATAACCGTTGTCTCGATTCGTGTCGACATTTGTGCTTCACTGGTTCGTTCTCGCAGTCAGTTTGTGAACCACCAACGTCTTCGATATCGAAGTTCCGCGACTTTCCTGTTTTGCCTGCTTGGTGGTGCTAGGCATAAGGGCGCTTGCGTCGAGAAAAAACCTGAGTTTGAACTTGAGCTTGAGAACACTGCCTTGGAGGCTACAGTCCGATGTCCGTATCTCGATGCTTCTGGAATCTTCTGATGGACGTTGCCCTGTCTCCTGATGCCATGTTTCGACACCGTTTTGTCTGATGTCTCCGTAGATGGCACCTAGGTCCTAGTGGTGCACACTTCCACCCAGCTACTGGCTCCGTTGATGTTTATGTCACACCAACAATTGCCTGCCAACTGCTGGGACCAGAAGCAAGCTGTGGTCCTTCGGACTGGAGACACCCCTTGGATCAACCATTTTCAGCCTGTTTCTGCTCCAATCACTGCTGCTTCGCTGATGTCCCTCTGGACACAGTGGTGACCATCTTTGGGCCAACTCTGGAGTTCCGTGTGCTCAACATGGATGACGCCATGCCATGGTCTGCTAGCTGTTCTTATCTGCTACCTTGTCTGCAAGCTGATGCCTTCAGCAAGGATGGTCCTACTGTGGACAACACCTCGCTGCGCCTTTTGCTGCTGTTGCACTACTGGGTGAAAAACCTCCACTGCTGCTGCTGAAGGATCGACCCTCAAACCTTCCAAGCTGCTGATGTTGCTTCCGATGACGACACCTCCTCCTCCTGTGCTCATGGTGGATGCCGACGCCACTGGTGAGTTGGATGCTGCAATGTCTTCCTCTATTTCCTCGGAGCTGGACACGTTGGATGTCCTCCTCGGGCTGCCTTCTTCGCCGGACGTGGCGCTGGACGGTTTGTCTGCCGAACACGTCGTTGCCACCGTAGTTACCAAGGAAGATCTGTGAACATTGTCCTTTTTGCGTTTTGGTGGCCATGTTGGCGCCTGTGTTTTGCGGTTGTATTGTGCTGTTTCTTTTATTGGTTTTGAGTTCTGCTCTTACCTGTTCTTCGCCACATTTTTACTCCCTACACCGGTTTGGGGAGAAGGAGAAGTAACGACAGTGAATCGAGCTCCCACACACCCCCGCGTTTAGTGGAGCAATTATAGTTTATTTTGGGAACTTTTGGGCACTGGTGAACGATAACCAGGATGTGCAATGTGATGCCCCCATTGGCCATTGGTCAGTACTCCTGATGATGGTCCAATCCGACAGAAGGGGCGTGTCCCACTGCAAAGTACCATCGGAGGTGATTGGTTAGTGTATTACTAAGAGGTGGAGCAACAGGGTGAATAAAACCCTTTGCTCACCACGTTTTCTCTCTCTCTCTCTCCTGTGGAATTGGATGCAAAGTGTTGCTGTGTGTGTGGGTTCCGGTCCTGTTCTTCAAGAGTCTAAAGGATTAAATAAAGGTTTACTTTTCTACTAAATATCTGTTTCTGATAACCAGGCGGTTATAAAACCTATATTTATATTTTAAAAAAAACCTATAATTGAGACTATATTTTATTGAGCAGCTGCTTAGAAGCCTGTTTCCATGATAAATTTGAAATAGCAATTGCATGTTCATTTATTTGTTTGCATGTACATCTTGCTGACAGCTTATAAAACCACCCTGCACTATCCTTGCTGTGCTTGTTTCAGCTGAAGCAGTAAGTCATCAAAACATTTGAAATTATAAAAACTAAATAAGCCATGAATGTTTTCAAACTCCTTATTCTCAAGTTCAAAATGAGAAAGTGCAACGTAAAGGCTAGGTTGTTTAAAAAGGAGGATGGCCAAAAACGTATTGTTTCCGAGTGGGCTACAAGGCAGAGGTTTTCAGCATCGTTTGCCAGACCAAAATCAATGTCGCAAGCAAAGGGTTCCAAGCAATCACCCAGCATGTGGGCTACACAATGCACAAAAAGGAATCCGAAGTGAAGTTATAACTGTTGCAACTGCGCCTATGTGGAACGTCTGGAAACTGTAATGGACCATCAGCTGGTGCTCCGTCCGCTTCAAAGCTACGATTGTAAACAAGAAAGACGCTTCCTGTAGGGCATAACTACTTTGGGTTCTGAAATCCATTGCATCAAAATTTTCTGTCTTCATGTGACGGTGTTGCCAAATTGTTTGAAGCAATGTTCCCAGTAATGGTCCCCAAAGGATTCTCTCTCAGCGGATCAATGGCATATTACCTAAAACTGAAGCATTGGCTCCATATTTCAAGAAGGAACTGTTGAGTGACATGTGTGGTACCTTTTTTACACTCAGCTTCGATGAAACCACAAACCATGGAGATAAGGAGCTTCAAATTGCTGCACACTTTTGGTCCGAAAGAAGGAACTGCATAGTTTCCCACCATCTCGCAACATATTTTATTGGATTCACAACAGCCATGAACATCTTTGGAAAGATAATGGAAGTGGTTGATGAATGCTGTCTACATCTGAATAAACTGTTCATGTTTGGTTGTGATGGTGCCAACGTTAACAAAAGCGTTACACGCATGATGAACTAAAAGCTAGCCTTTATTCGTCACAGGAAGATGATCGACACTGGTTCCTGCAGCATTTAAGTTACCCACAACTCCTTCCGAAAAACAATTACTGGAATTGGGAGAAACTGTGTTGGGCCTTTTGATAGCCATTATCAATTTCTTTTACGGGTGGCTATCAAGGTGGGAAAACTTCTTGCCCTACCAAGTCAATTTGTCTCTTCCCAGTCACCTATTTATGAAGCATTGTTCATCAAGATGGTTGACATTAGAAACGTCCTCTGTACACTTGTTGGAACAGTGGGGTGCACTTCATAATTTCATCAATGATGTTCCAAAGAAGTGGTCAGCGCTAACGAACAGCAACTGCTTTCAGAAGGTGTCTCGCCTAATGACGTCCCCAACAATGAATATGGAGGCTGAAATATTGATTGCAATTCTGTCTGCAAAATTGTTCATGCAGTTCACCAAAGTTTTCCAAGGAGAAAAACCGCCTACACACGTTCTACACTCAGAACTAAATGAGATTGTTCGCAGTTTGCTGAGGAGGGTGTTGAAGGCAAAATCTTGCAAATCCTTGAGCAAAAACTTTTACGGATGTGTGCTGAAGTGTTATTTGTGGAAGCTAATCCCCAGCCGCTGAATAGCTTTGTTTGTGGTGATGGGGTTATGACAACTGTGGAAAAGCGACTGAGTAGCAGCTACTTCGCATCTTGCAGCAAGCACAACAACATTACATAATTACATGCAAGTACATCCTTGCCAAAGCCCCAGTTGGAGCAAACCGCATCGTGACGCATTTCATATGTCTTCAATCTAAAAGGATCACTCTCAATGCAAACTGCAATGATGTAGTCGCAATTGCAAGAGCTTTCTTTACCCATTGATATTCGAAAAGAAAAATTGTTGGACAAATGGAAGATGCTCCAAGTTGATCACTTACCTGAAGCCACGCAGGAGCCGGTGGATTCCTTTTGGGGAAAAGTGCTAAATCTGACCAGAACAGATGGGAAACCAACCTACCCCAATTTAGAGGTAATTGTCAAAGCTTCATTGGCCCATGGTAATGCTGACATCGAGAGAGGTTTCTCTACTTCTGGCAGGGTACTCACCGAGGACAAGGCGCAAATGTCTGAGTGTACCCTCAATGGAATTATCTGCATTGACACTTTGAAAGGATATAACTAGCCGAAAAGTGTGGAATTGTTAGGATTTGAACGTATAGCGTACAAAGGTTACCACCAATATCTCAATGTTGGAAAGGTTCCATATATTATAATTGTGACAAGCAGTAAAACGGGGACAAGCATGGCAAGAAGATTACTTCCCTTTTAGCATTTACATCGCAAGCAATGACCATGTGCTCGCTAAAAGGAAGGCATGCTTAAAGGACCATTGGGAAAGACAGAGGACAGGCGAGATGGACTGTACCCTCCAGATGTACAGGCAATAGTTGGTATGGCAATGGAATATTATATGTGTTATTTACATATTTTGTGTCAATTTTGCTTTCTGTGCAGATGTCACTAAAAGTTGTAGGTAAAAAGGGATGGATAGAACAAGAAAAGGATGTAAATAAGTCAATGGCAACACGATTTTGTGAAATGCGTGTGGAAATAAAAATCTGTAACAATCATTAAACATTTACTTTGAATATATGTTAATAGACCGATTTCTGTATCTCTAACTTTATATTTTTTAATATTTCTATGGATTTCTGTGCAAATTATAATTCTTAATTTATTACAAACGGGTGCAACATACCATTATAAATGAAAATCTAATATTAAAACATCCTGGAGTTGCTATACTTTACACTGAATAACCTATGTAATAACTTATAAAACTGATTTTTTTGCTTCTGTGAAACAAAATATCAATATTTGTAACTATAATCTATGTCCCATTTGGCTGTCCATTGCTTTGAAAGTTTGACTTTACTTATTTCAACAGAATGCGTTGCTGAATAAGTCAATATTTTTTGGGATTGATGTCAGGGACCATGCACTACCAAATTTGAGATAACATTGAAAGTATATCTATAGGCTGCAGATATGCATGACATTTATTAAAAAACCCTATGATAAAATCTTGATTGTGATTAGAAAATATTCTAAAAAACATGTGTTTAATTGTATTTGTTATTTTTCAAGCATGCTTGCATGATGCCTGCCTAATTATAGCATTGGATAATATCCAGCATTATTATTATTATCACAGCATATTATGCTGTGATATAGAAGGCAAAAATAACCTGCCAGTTCCAGCAAACAGGTAATGACAGGTATGAACATGTATTAAAAGATACAGGCATGTCTAGCACCACAAGCCTATAAAATAGGCTTACACGGCCATGTCTGGCAATACCTGCTGGTACGTGGGTAGATACTGCCATACACGATAATGTCTGACCCATGTCTGCCCTTATATGGCAAACTGTGTATTTTGTGTATTTTATTTAAGTTGGAGAAGAGAGATTAATTTAGAGGAATATTATTTACATGATTTAAGCAGTAGTAAAAGGATGCAAGTTGCAATAAATTGACTCATGTGCAATTTTATCATTGGTTTGTGGCCAGTGTGAATTTTGCATAAGAGTCTTTGTAAAAAGCCTGGAGCAGTAACGTAGTCCACAGGGAAGTGGGATGGACTAAAAGGAAAAACCTCGAATCAGTGGAAGGGTTGCGATGGGTGTGATGACGTCAGAATAGGATTGTATAAAAATGGATGTAAGGGAAAAATTCGTTCTTCTTGCTGGTGGATGCGACTTGTTGTAGAGAGTAAGTGGTGTCGGGTTAAAACGTGGGCGTGAGTTATTGAATATTCATCCGGAAACCGTTCGTGTATTCTGTCCTAATATTGGAATTGTTGGGATTTTCGTCCAAGAAGCAACAGATGTTTGAGATTGAATCGTCGAAGTTACGGCGTTTAATTGAGAGAGGTTCGATAGTAAGAGAACCGGGTAGTGAGGTGGGTTTTATTATATGTATAAACGTTTAATAAGTAGATAAAAGTTTATAGTGTTCCCTGTTAAGGGTTTATTTCAGGTTGAGTAATTGGAAAGTGTCCAACTTACAGAACCATTCTGAATTTATCGTCTGTTTAATAAATATTGTCTTCTTTTCTATTGTTAATCCATTCTTCTTTTTCCAAGATACTCGGTCCTATATTGGGCGGAGTATTGTGACAGCTTCGACTGTCACAATTGGGGGCCCGTCCGGGATCCTTACATAAGGGTCCCTCACCAAAAGAGGAGCGAGTGAGAGTAGTGTCTGATTGGTTGTGACTATTTTTGTAACGAGTTTCTTTAGGAATGAATCCAGCTGAAGTTAGAGAGAGCGACAAGGAGAATGAGAATATCTTACCGAGAAGGGCTGCAAAGAGGACCATATCGGAGGTAGACCGAGCCGAAGCCAGTCCGTCAAGGACCGAGAATACTCAGGTTAGAACTGATATCCCTAGTGGTGCTGGGGGGTAATCGGAAATCGGAATGGGATTGAGGAGAGAGGTGGGCGAGACCCGAATTTCGTTCAAGGTACCGTTCGGGGAAGAAGCAGAGTGAGAAGGAGCGTGGAGGGTGGCGCAGGTAGGGGGGAGGGCGACTCGTTGGAAGAGCCGGACGATTCCAACCCGAGCTAAATAATTCCTCTGAACGGGATGAAGAATTCCAACCCAGAAATACAGATGGGGTGGAGGGTACTACCCAAGCGGGGCAACCTCCTCAATTGAATGAGCAATTGGGGGCTGGGGAATCATCCGGAGATACGACAATGATTGTTACGGATTTAAATAGAGCTATACCTACCGCAATACTAGGTGGTCTGTTAAGCTTGACGGGGGAGCAAATGCGGGATCCTGAGGTGGGGGAGAGAATCGTAGACGCCATTCGAGAAAATAGTTAATTGGCGGATAGGGTTCGCGAGAGACAAGGAGGGAGTAATCAATCTCTTCCAGAGGCTACAGAAAGGCAAACCCAGGGTTTGGAACAAGAACAAACACCAGAGGCGAATGAAGTAACTCAACAGAGGGTCGAGCTTATTAGACTAGAGGGAAGGGAACCAAACCCTCAAATGAGGTCCAAGGAGAACATACGAGAATAATGCAAAATCCTCCCGAACGCAGGCCAGGTCCGAGTGGGGTTGTATTTTTCCCCAGGCGAAAGAGAGACAACGAAAGCCTTGAGATTGAAACCCCTTTTCCTGAGATAGGGATGGCACTGGCGGGGTGTGCCGTTCAATTCGCCCCGAGGGAAACTAAGAGTCGAACCCCAAAACACCTGACTTTACCCACCCATAGTAGACTACCTTCCACTGACTTAATGGAGTTTATTGTGAACCTTGCGGAATACGCAATTGCGGGGTTGCTATTCTGAAGAGGAATTCATGACCCTGGTAGTCCCGGGTACGTTGAAGAAAGCGGCCAAAAATTGGTGGGTGTATGAGAAGGGGTTTAAAGAATGGAATGCGTTCACACATGGGTTAGTGAAGGCTTTCTTCCATCTTCAGTATGCTAATTTAATGAGAATGGAGCTAGAACAAAGATCACAGGATTTCGATGGGCCCCTAATTTCCTACATTCACACAATTCAGTTATTCTCAGAGTAGTAGATCCAAATGCGGCAGAGATCACGAAGGTGAATAGAATAAAGAACAAATTGAATAATAAATTCCGAAGGGTATTACTCGGGGTCCCCTTTAGTTCAGTTGCGGACATGGTGAGGAAAGCTCCCATCTATGAAGCGGCCGTAGGGGACTTCAGGGAGAAATGGGAGAGACCCGCATCCCCAGAACAAATGTTACAGTCATCCCTGGGGTGGGAGAGCTCCAAACCAAGAGGGGAGAAACAGGAAGGGAAAAGAGCATGGAAGAAAACGCAAAACCCTTATAAGGGGATGCCCCAAAAGCAGCAACAATGCACTGCTCATAAAAATCAAGGGAAGAAACAGAGTAAACATGAGAAGTGGCTTGCGAAAAGGGCAAACAATAGTGGTCAGGACGGGGGTGGGGGCAAATCCAAAGAACCTTAGAGTGGATGGACGAACCGAGATTCCTGTAGGGACTGGGGGAAATAATGAACCGAGGCCGATACCTGTGGTGGGTTCTTCAGCGCCAGTACGCGAGAAATTGACCCCGATTGGTCCGGATGGGAAACCGAGGTGGACCCATTGCTTCAATTGTGGAGAGGAAGGACATTTTGCGCGGAATTGTCCAAAACCCAAAACAGATAGACCCCCTCCTAGAGATCCAAAAAACTAGGTGGTAGCTGTGGGAGAACCACCCCAATCACAGCTACCGTAGAGACCGGTATTTTTGAAGAATTGGAAGGGGTGGAAGAAGGTTGGGGGAGCGTAGTGGAGCAAGAGGAAACTGCGCAAGAGTTAGAGGCGTTTTGCGAATATAGGAAACGTTTTGAAGCGGAAGAGGCGACATTGAGAGCAGAGGAGGAGCATTTAGCGAACGTAACACCAGTAGAGAGTGGTGAATACATAGACGATGAAGAAAATCAGCGAATAAAGGGATTACGATACACAGCCTTCCGAGGAATGTTTGGCCCTTTATCAGACGATAGGATCCCTCTATTGAAAATATCGTTGGAAGGGAAACCCACGGTGGCTTTGATGGATTTAGGTGCAACACATTGCATCATTTCCAAAGACTTATGTGACACATTCTTGAAGGTTGTGATTGACACTTCGAAGAAACGCACGTTAAACCAAGTGGTAAATAGCACTGAAACAGTGGGAATGGTTCGGTTAAGACTAAGATGGGCAGGGGGATATAAGAAACAGTCCTTTATAGTGATCCCCAAGAGTATACAAGAGGTGATATTGGGAAGGGATTTCCTTCGGGACGCCGAAATTATACCTGACTTAAGTAAAGGAATTTGGACCTCGGTCCAGAAACCAGGAGAGAAAATACAATTTCAGCCAACCTGTTTAAGGGTGGAGTTGACAACTAAGGATTGGGAAGAAGCGGTCTCTAAATCCGAATGCCCTGAACAGTTTAAACCCGAGTTAACGAGAATACTGGTTGGGGATTTGAACACCTTCCAATTTACTGCAGGGAGTGCTAAAGGTGTGACTCTATTAATACGGGGAATAATCTTCCGTACAAACAAAAATTTAGACCTTTAAACGCTGCGAAAATAAAAATTCTGGGAGAACTCCTAGATGAGTATATACGAAAGGGGATAATTCGGAAGTCGAAATCACCCTGGGCAGCGAACATTGTGATAGTGGTTAATCGTGATGGTACTATTGGACCCTGTGTAGATTTCAGGGAGCTAAATGAACGTACTGTGGCGGATCAATATCCCATGCAGAATGTAGAAGACAATTTCATGCGATTGTGAAAGGCGAAATACTTTACCCTTATTGACTGGGAGAAGGGGTTCCTCCAAATTAGAATGTCGGAGGAGAATAGAGAAAAAACTGCTTTTTACACACACAAAGGACTGTATGAATTTAACGTGATGCCGTTCAGGGTTCGGAATGGCCCAGCGACCTACACATTAAACAGGTATTGAGACGATTGAGAAAGGACGTGTTAACGGTGCACCCTAGCAATATCAAAGTGTGTGTCCAGGAAATAAAATACCTGGGGCATATTATTTCTCCAGGACATGTCCGACCTAATCCTGACAAAGTGGTAGCTGTTCGAGATTTCCCTGTGCCGAAGCGAGTTAAACATCTCCAACAGTTTCTAGGGTTAGCCGGGTACTACATGAGATTTATCCAGCACTATTCCGAAATTAGCAAACCTTTAGCCCTGTTGCTAGGGAAAGATGTTGTGGGGAAATGGGGTGATGCGCCGAACCAAGCGTTTGAGGAGATCAAAAAAGCCCTTATTAACAACATGGGTACTGATCTCCCTGATTTGAATAAACCCTTTACTATCCAAACTGATGCTTCAGGGATTGGATTGGGTGACGTTCTCTTGCAAGAGACTGGAGAAGGTGAAGAAGTAGAGATGAAACCTATCTACTTTGCGAGTAGGGGGCTTACGAAAGCCGAAGCGAATTGCAGTGTAACTGAGCTGGAATGCTTAGCAATCATTTGGGCGATTAAAAAGTTTAAAAACTATGTAGAGTATACCCACTTTACGGTGGAAACCGACCACCAAGCAATAAAGTGGCTAAAAACTCTGAAAGAGCCTAGTGGGAGATTGGCTAGATGATCCTTGCAACTCCAGGGTATGGACTATTCGGTTAATTACTGGAAAGGGTGGCAGACGCCCTATCGAGAAATCCTATTGGAATTGAAGGAAACGAGGAAAGCGACAAAGAGTGTGTAAGCGAAAGTGAACAAGTGAAAGCGATATGAAGTGTGTATGCAGAGGTAAACGGCGATGGGTTGGTGGGAGGAGTAGCTGGACTGGTGGCTGTACCGGTTCCCGACGATTATGCTAGCCATGAAGAGTTTGTGCAAGCTCAAATGAGTGATCCTGAATTGGGACCAGTATGACTAATCCTTGAGCAGGAGATCCTCCCCTCAGATCCAGCAGAGGCTAAGAGGGTGATCAAACTGGCGCGGGAGTGCTGCTTGAACAATGGGCTCCTCTACCGACAATTCGCCTGCTCTGCAGCATGCGAGTCTACCAGAAGTGATGCGAATGTGGAAGAGTTAAGCTTGTCTTTGAAAATCGTTGTACCAAAGAACCTGCGATTTTTGGTGATCAAAAGATTTCATGATCCCCCCATGTCTGGCCACCTGGTAAAGTACAAGACGTTTGAGCGTGTTGCGAGAACCCATACCTGGATAGGATTGAAGGAGGATGTGAAACAGTACTGTCAGGGGTGCGAAGAATGTCAGAGAGCTAAATCTTCCAACCAACTGCCTGTAGGAACATTACTGAGTGCGCCTATCCTGGGTCCCTGGGAACGGGTGGGTGTTGACTTCGTGGGTCCTTTACCCCGCAGTAAAAGCGGAAATACATACACCTTCGTAGTTGTGGACTACTTCTCGAAGTATGTATTTGTGGTGGCAATGCGATCTTCAAAAACTAGAGCGATGGGGGAACACCTGTACCGGATGTGTTGCAAATTGGGGTTCCCATCTGAGATTCTAAGCGATAATTGCCCCCAATTTGTATCGGACCTATACAATACCATGTGGGAACTTTTGGGTACCCCACCTAGACATACGACGCCCTATCAACCACAGGCGAATCTAACTGAATGAGTAAACAGGGTGTTGGTTACCATGCTAAAGATATATGCGCATAGACACCAGACTAGCTGGGATGTGAGGTTACCAGAATTTGAATTCGCAATAAAGACCGCTCGCAGTGAGGCAACTGGGCTTGCAGCCTGTGAAATAATGTTTGGTCGAATGTAATGTGGTCCTTCGACGTTATGGTCTGATCAACCAGAGGCAGTCGGAGAGCCAAGTGACCAGGAAATTGTACAGTTCACTAAGTTTTTACATCAGCGATTAGAATGACCGGTGGTTTTTGTGAAGGACAACCTGGTAAAAGCGAAAGCGAAGCAAAAAGTGTATTACAATAAGAAACATAGAGAAAGTGATTTTAAAGTAGGTGACTTAGTGTGGAGAGACATGCATGTATTATCATATGCGACTAAACAATTTGCTGCCAAATTAGCCCCTCGCAGGGATGGACCATTTCAAACTAGCAAAATGATCTCTGAGAATGTTGTCATTCTTTTCGATGGGAAGACAAAATAGGATTTTGGTCCAGTTAATGTGGTACATTTAACACCTTACCATGCACCGGTTATTCCCAATCTGGCTTTGCCAGAGCCCATTAAATTGGATAGAGGTAGACCCAGACGTGGGGGTACTGACCATAACATACGTCAAATTCCTACACCAACTATTATATGATTCCTTTCACATTTTTGGGTTTTTGGGTCATACCAGCGAAATACCCATGGTGATCGAGTCTCATCAACTGCATCTAAAAAGATGGGATTATTACTAATGGGGTGTTAGGAAACCGTGTCAGTTCACCTTTAAATGATTTCCGTGGGTTAAACGTTTGTAAAACTGGTGTGAAAAGTGTTGCTTAGAAGTTGGTACAGATGGCTGACGGTCCATATCACGGTGGAGGAGCGGTTGCGGTATTGCAAAACCTCAATCGCTCCTCCACTTTGCTCCATACGTGCAAGCGCCGTGCAAACCACGTTACCAGCACCAGCACCACCACCACCACCACCTAGGCAAATTATAGAATAAGATGTGTACAGGTTAAAAAGTAAAGATGGATGCCACATCTCATAATGCTGTTACAGACATCATGGAGCGCACCATCAAAACATCAAGGTCAAGCCAATCATGGATGACAGTAGTGATTCCAACAGCTCCGCCGATGAACAAATTCTGGCAACAAATACAACCCTCGAAAAACAATGTCAAAGATATGATGTCATCGCTAGAAGTGCCAACAGCGGTATATTGAAGTTGCAAAGCTGCAGAAGCATTGACTGCTAACGTAAGATATTCCAATGCAATCATTGTATGGTTTACTTAGGTGGTGCGCACTGAAGTTAAATGTAACTCGGTTTTAATTAGTGTGGACTCGACAAATGGGTGTGCAACAATTTCCAATATCTAATCAGTTGTGCGTAAGCAAATCTTAATTTTAACGGACAAATTTATGGTACCACTGGTGATTTTCTCTCTATTGTTAAAGGAGAACTGACAAGGTTTTCCTTCGCATCACCGATGTAAACGATAAACATCACATATAATACTTACCAAATTCAGAAGCTTGTTCCAAAAATCCGGGTTCATTTCGTGCAATATTAAGGGTTGATATTAATTAT
>JAVBJR010001102.1:0-2563 GCA_031546965.1 Dysgonomonas sp. | reverse complement strand
AGAGCTTTTAAATCGGCTATGGCATCGACAAAAGTGTCGTAAAGCGTCGAAGGTTCGAAACCATCATCATTCAGACTGTTGGCATTCGAATTTGTACACCTCCATGCTAGCCTTTCAACAAATTCCTCAGGGTCGAAAGGCTCCTGTACAATTTGGGACCAATTCTCGATTGTATATACATACGATCAAAGTAATATTAGCAACGACAATTACCTGCTCTAATTCTTGGGCAAAACTAGCCATTTCGAGATCCAGATACTGGATTTGAAAAATAATTTAGCTACACATCATCTGCGGAACATACAAATACATAGGAACACGGGTTGACCAAGGACTTGGCAAGCATTCGCGAACAACATGCATCGTTGATTTCTTCGATTACCTACGAAACAATCACCACATTTCCACGGTGGACGCCATCGCTGCCAAAGCAACGGCGCTCTAGCTACAAGTAAAACTTGGAAACGGAGCGGCTTTCCATTTCGCGCCCAATAGGCGGCGCTGCGGACGCTTTCGAGTTTTGTTCTACTAGACATCTGAACACGCTAAAAAATATTATTTGGGAAAATTTGAACAAGTTCATCGATGCTAAATTTGATTGTATGTATTAAACAAATTCGGTGACAAATTTTAAACAAATGGTGCATTCTCGAATCGACACACCAAAGGGGGACGGGACTTATTGCCGTCGACGCGTTGCCGGCGCCGTTCTGCCGTACAAGCCGTTGTGCCGGCGGTTACGTTGCAATTGTGCCGGCGGCCATTGTGCCGTTAGCGACGTTCAGCCAGCAGATGATACACCCCCCTAACACAAAATCAATTAAACAACTATTTCATGTTGCGTTATTGGTTATTTTAGGTTAGGTTAGGTGAGGGGGGTGCGGGGGCGCGAGCCCCCGCATTTAGGGGGGTTGGGGGGGGGCGAAGCCCCCCCAAAAACAAATAAAATTCAGCCGGCGTCACGTCGTCCGTTAGCACGAATCCCGGGCGTTCAAATGTACCGCCGGCGGAGACATTCACGGCAATTCGCCGTACGGCACAACGACGCCGGCAATGCGTCGACGGCAATACGGCGACGGCAATACGTCGCGCACTCGGTAAAATTGGTTCGCTAACCTCCAATTCCACACTCCCGCTGGATGGTGTTGTAAATACAATTAATATAGGAATTTAAGGCATGACAGGGTTTCTATATTTTATACAAGTTTGTTTGATTTTTGCTTTATTTGCGGTAGGTGCATTGAATCACAAATATAGTCCATTTTTTTAAAGCTCTTGAGCCATCGAAAAGGTCACAAGCAAAAATTAAACAAACAAAATAAATTTTTTCCAGCCAATGCTTCACCTCTCACAATATATTTGTTTCTGAATTAACTACATTCTACAGTAAGGGACTGGAAAATCATTACACCATAGACTGGTTTTCCATCATAGTGAGATTTTCTTTTGAAACTTTCATCATGCTGGCAATGGGCAGAGAAAAACAAAATATAATTTTGCACCATAAACAGGTTTCACCGGTATGGTTCTAAAAACCATTAAAGGAAGCCCGTTGCATGCCATTTACGGCATCTTCCCTATATATTTGTTGTATGACTTAGTGGATTTGGAAATAAATTAGGTTTTATACACCAGAGTCACACATTTTTTGCAACCAAGTTGGCTCTGAAGCCTGTATTGCATTAAAATGTTTTCAACACACTTTTGCACACTGTTAACAAATGAACATAGTTTCCACAATATTTCACTAAATTTTCACATTGCTTTGCAGGGATTGTGTTCTATAGCAGATGGTTACCTTGTCTTATTGATAGGTCTCTAACGTCGACTGCCATGCGGCAAGACTTTCTTGGCATTACACGTCGAGTGCCAAGAAGCACATGAGTACTATTGTTACCATCAAATTCATTATTGGAATTTGAATGCTAGTCTAGACCGAATTGGGTATTTTATATGTTTGCAAATATTTCTACAGACGGCCATTACTTGTGTAGATGTTATTTGTCTCAAACATATAGCCCCATAATTTAGGTATTCTTCCATAATTTTGCAGTGTAAGTAGTACAGCTTGGTCTGCTGATGAGTCGCTTGCTAACCCATGCTGGTAATGATTGTAATAAAGTCTATGCGAGAATAATGAAGAAAAAATTGTGTTATGGGAATCTCGGCACTGTTGAATTTTCTGACAAAGTAATTGCAAATGAAGCGTAATAATTTGGTTTATGTATTCTTGAAAACCAGCCATTACAATTTGCTGGAGAAAGTGTTTAATTTCTCGGTTTTTCAGACTATTAACACATTCGATATAGGGTCATTCCACGTGAAATGTCCTAATTTTAAATTAATTGGATGCTCGATCATCTCATTATTTTTTTATAAATTCACCACAATTAGTACAACTTCTGGGTATACCAAAACGATGTTAGTTATTTTTTATCTGCAGCCATTTTGGATTGGGACCCATGTTTACGCTCCGCGATCTTTGAAAAATTGCGTTTTCGTGGGTTCACTTAAATGGCTGTAACTCTTCAACTACTAAAGATATCTAAACAAACTTTTTTCA
>JAVBJR010000768.1:0-5259 GCA_031546965.1 Dysgonomonas sp. | reverse complement strand
TCCCAAAAGTAATCGCCCATGTCACTTAATACTTGGTGACATCGCCCTTTGCTGCTATTGAAGCATCAATCCTGCTTGGCAATGATGCTAGTAACTGGATGCATTCCTGTGGAGTGACTTGTGACTATAATTCCTGCAACTTAGCCTGCATTGCTGCTTAAGTTCGTGGCCGGCTTTTTAAGAGATTGCGTTTAATTGAGCCCCACAAGTTTTCAATAGGGCTCAGATCAGGACTGCTGGAATGCCAATCTAGCAGACAGACTTTGTTATCTGCTAACCATTTCTTTGTGGATTTTGCAGTGTGGCAAGAAGCTACATTCTGCTTAAAGATACAGTTTCCTGGTCACGCTCGACCAGGAAAATTTTTTTTAACGCAGAATCATGCCGAACGGTGGATAGCTGTCTAGGACGAGAGTATTTTGGCTTTGTGAACATGGTGTTCGTAAAATGGGTGCCATTTAAGGCCACAAAAAGCAATAAACACCAGTAAATTTGACTTAATAGTTCAAAGGACGATCTTTAATTTGAGCTTATATTAATTTGTGTGCGTTTCACAGGAACCTTGAAAAAATTCGCAAATATTACCGATTTTAGTGCAATTTTGTAACGGTACGCAACATGCCATAAAATTTCTAGAGAATGAGCACAACAGGCATGGCCATGTTGGTATTCCCATGGCATGCCTGCTCTAACAAAATTAATTGCAAGTATATTGAAATGGTAGGTCATGGTGTGGCTGAGAGGTGCTAATCAATACAAGAAGTTTGGTTTCCTTCCTCTCAAGTGTTTATTTTTTTTTCTACATGTTTCGGCTTACATTGAAGCCATCCTCAGGCACTGCAAACATACAATTATAAAATGAGCCAAAGATTACAACACATGTAGGAACAAAATACAATATGCAAGACACAGGTGTTTTACAACACATTACAATGACAAACCAAAAGAGAATTGTGGATTTAAAACTTACACTGAAAAACTTCATCAGGAGTTTGTTGTAACATAAACAACTGACCAACTGGTCAGGAGGGGCCAACATGCACTAAAAACTGTATAAACAAACTAACTCTGTTTCTGCTGTGAGAGACTCCAAGGTCCAACATTTTTGTCCAGGGGGTGGAGCCAGCTCACAAGAACACCCTGACATGGCCCCAATTGGGTATTCAAAATTTTTTCCCTTGACATATGTTTAAACAGTTTTACAATTTCAACAGACTCTATTACATCAAAACGTGATTTTTTGTCCTCCAATGCGATGACCTTGAAAGACACCTTTTGCTTATCAAGATGACAACGGTTGAGATGCTCACACACCTTGGATACATTGGGATAAGATATGTGCTCATTCAATCGAGTACTGAATTTTCGCGAAGTTTACCCAATGTAGACACTGTCACAGTCACCACAAGAAATTTGATAAACTCCAGTCCTATCCATCAGGTCCGTTTTACATTTTACCTGGGATGTGAACCGTGAGGTCTGATTGCTGGCCCGAAATCCGATATGAATATTAAATTTCCTACGTCGTTGTGCAATCCTGTCATTTAAGTTGTTGAACGGGAGACTTATGAAACGTTTAGCTGGATCTTTCGCGGAGGGTTTTTGTTGGTGTTATTACAATTCCTCCAAGTTCTCTTTAGTTTATATTTGCGGGGCTTTTATATTTGCTCTTGTACTATTTTTCATTTTTAATGGCTGCAGAGCACTGCATTGTTTATGTTAAAAGCACGCACAGTGAAATATGTGGGAGTGGCTGTAGATGCTTGTTGCAGTTTTGCACTTTGCTTTTTAGTCGTCTTTCGAGTTAGCTAGATAACACTATCACATTATTTTGATCTGTAATTTTCACATATAAAGCATTAAACAGCAAGTTAGTCCAAGCTTCCAATAACTGTGGAGTTAATTTCACCGCCTCTAACAGGTTATTGGCCCAGAAATGGACATTTTACTTGTTGGACAATATTGAAAATGCACCAACCCCGACATCTTCAAATTTCGTGCATAATGGAATTTTTTTATCAATGTGTTTTGTGCGCAGGTTGACCTTCTCACTATCCAACATTTGCAAGCAACTTTGGTTATTTTCCATTATGATGGTTTCTTTAATGACATCTTGATGGAGATCTTTCTTTAAACGCTGTAGCCATACAGCTTCTTGGCTTGCCTCTGGTAATGCGATGTATTCTGCTTCAGTTGAAGAGAGTGCAACACATTGCTGTTTTCGGCTCCCCCAACTTATGGTTCCTCCATAAATTCTAAATAAGTAGCCACTGTTGGATTTTCGATCCACTCTGCCTCCAGCCCAATCTGCATCTGCATATCCTATGCACATGTTGTTATTTGTGAAAATTACATATCAAAATAATGTGCTAGTGTTATCTAGCTAACTCGAAAGATGACTAAAAAGCAAAGTGCAAAACTGCAACAAGCATCTACTGCCACTCCCACATATTTCACTGTGTGTGCTTTTAACATAAACAATGCAGTGCTCTGTAGCCATTAAAAATGAAAAATAGTACAAGAGCAAATATAAAAGCCCTGCAAATGTAAACTAAAGAGAACTTGGAGGAATTGCAATAACACCAACAAAAACCCACCGCGAAAGATCCAGCTAAACGTTTCATAAGTCTCCCGTTCAATAACTTAAATGATAGGATTGCACAACGACTTAGGAAATTTAATATTCATGCCGGATTTCGGGCCAGAAATCAGACCTCACGGTTCACACCCCAGATAAAATGTAAAACGGACCTGATGGATAGGTCTGGAGTTTATCAAATTTCTTTTGGTGACTGTGACAGTGTCTACGTTGGGCAAACTTCGCGAAAATTCAGTACTCGATTGAAAGAGCACATATCTTATCCCAATGTATCCAAGGTGTGCGAGCATCTCAACTGTTGTGATCATGATAAGGAAAAGGTGTCTTTCAAGGTCATCACATTGGAGGACAAAAAATCACGTTTAGAGGTAATTGAGTCTGTTGAAATTGTAAAACTGTTTAAACATATGCCAAGGGAAAAAATTTTGAATACCCAATTGGGGCCATTGTCAGGGTGCTCTTGTGAGTTGGCTCCACCCCCTGGACAAAAATGTTGGACCTTGGAGTCTCTCACAGCAGAAATAGAGTTAGTTTGTTTATACAGTTTCAGTGCATGTTGGCCCCTCCTGACCAGTTGGTCAGATGTTTATGTTACAACAAACTCCTGATGAAATTTTTCAGTGTAAGTTTTTAATCCACAATTCTCTTTTGGTTTGTCATTGTAATGTGTTGTAAAATACCTGTGTCTTGCATATGGTATTTTATTCCTACATGTGTTGTAATCTTTGGCTCATTTTATAATTGTATGTTTGAAGTGCCCGAGGATGGCTTCAATGTAAGCCGAAACATGTAGCAAAATAAAAATAAACACTTGAGAGGAAGGAAACCAAACTTCTTGTATTCTTGTACTTGTATATATTGAAATGGTTCTGACACCTGACGATGGCTAGCTCATATACAGCCGAAACACGAGTCGTGTATTTATTGAACCAATGTAGTGGTTTCACTGTAGTATACAGCACAGTACATTCATTTTCAATGCATTTTTTAATATGTTGACCACCTGTTAATGTTGACCGGATTTTTTTGGACACGCGATTTGTCAAGATACACAGGTTTTACTGTATTTTAATGAAACTGTTATTGGTCAACATACACAGGTTGCACCAGGTTTTTAATGGAGCCATGATTGGTCAACATACACGAGTTTCAATGTATTTTAGTGGAATTGTGAGTGTTCAACATTCACAGGTTTTAATGTATTTTAATGGAACCGTGAGTGGACAACCTACACAGGTTTCATTGTTTTAATGCAACTGTAAGTAGTCAACATACACAGGTTTCAATATATTTTAATGGAACCGTAAGTGTTCAACATACACAGGTTTTAATGTATTTTAGTGGAATTGTTAGTGTTCAACATTTACAGGCTTCATAGTATCCTAATGTAACCATGAGTGGTAAACATACACAGGTTTCACTATATTTTAATGTAACTGTGAGTGACAAGATACACAGGTTTCACTGTGTTCTAATGCAACTGTGAGTACAGTTAACAGTGGAACTTGTGTGTTCAACATACACAGGTTTCAATGTATTTTAATGGAACCATGAGTGTTCTGCCTACACGGGTTTCAATGTATTTTTGTGGAATTGTGAGTGTTCAACATTCACAGGTTTTAATGTATTCTAGTGGAATTGTGTGTTCAACATATACAGGTTTCAATTTATTTTTGAACCATTCATTGTCAACATATCTAGGTTTCATATTATCCTGATGTAATTTTCCATGGTATGTGAACATACACAGGTTTTATGTTACTGGAATTGTGAGTGATCAAGATACACAGGTTGTATTGTAGTATTGTAATGCTACTACAACAGGAGTCAAAAGCGCATAATGGGGAATCGCCGTAACCGGTGACGTCATGATTGCTTATTGGATGACCCAAGCATCATGGCGAATGGCCGTAATAGATGACGTCACGGCTGCTCATTGGATGATGCATTCCGACAACAACGTAGGCAGTCGTTGGATAAGACTAGATATTTTAATTGTTTATTGTGCTTTTTCAATTACCAAATGTTATTTTTTATTTAAATGAGATATAAGAGAATGAAAACGATGCAGTAAATATAAGTAATACAACAGCTATTACATCTGAATACAGTCACACCTCCTTTTAAAGAAAAGACCGCTGCAACGAATTTTTCTAAGAATTTGGTTGGCCACCATGTTAAATTGGTACCATATAACGAATTCTTTATAACAAAATTTCCTTTTTAAAGAAGTAATTTTAGTACACCAACTTTCAAATATGTTCTTTACTCCAAAATTTAAGGAAATTTTAGCTTTCGCAAATCGCAAATCGCACTGCGAATAAATTTCAGAAAACTTTTCTGACACTGCCAACGTGCTTACTGTATTCCTGTCATTCACGTTTTTATTGTCAACGCTAACCTCATTGGTCCATTACCTTTGTGACCACGCCTCCTCTGTACATGTATATATAGCCATGCTTCATTAAAATTAGACAGATTTGATTCACCAACCATAATGTGTCCGTGTGAATTGCTCCTGTCGCAATTCTCACTAATTGGGACCCACAATAACCTCCAAGACTACAACCTCGTTGAGTATTCTCTTAGTATTTTATTACAACGTTTTAGCACTACAGTCCTTCTCTGTTCACAGCATAACATGCACTGACTGGTCCCCC
>JAVBJR010000170.1:0-3043 GCA_031546965.1 Dysgonomonas sp. | reverse complement strand
GTCCATGCAGAATGTACACCTGCATAGCTTCATTTGGATTTCAGGCAACTTTGTTTCTCCTATAGTATAAACCATAAATATCAGTAGCCCATTTCGAAAAACCTAGATCACATCATCTTGATCTGACAAATAAATTCATATATTTATTAATGCATTTAATTTGAGAAAAATTACATTTATGAGAAGAGATCGAGTACTGGCAGCTAAATATATGCATGTCAAAATGAACATGTTTCCTAATGCAATTGCAAAAAATGTTTACTTGATATTTTAATAGCTTCAGGAATTTTAATTTTTAGACTGTTAAATTATTGTCAGATATGTTGTATTTATTGTGAAATATTTAATTCGATAATTGGTAACAGCAATTCGACATATTTTATCCCAGAAAATCAAAGCTATATAAATAAAATTGTCGTATATCAAGATTAAATGCCAAGTGTTTAAGATAACAGCATAACAGAAATGCACTGTACATGGGCTAACTGGTGTTTATGGTTTATACTACAAAACATGTACATTAATTGTATACATCTACTTAACAAAAAGCAGCAGAATTAAGTTTCAAGAAGCTGCTCAAAAAAGGGAACTATTTTTTGTGTCAGGATACAAGTGAGTTCTAATAGACGCTACTTTTGCACACGGTACTAGTAGTTCCATTGTGTTGGATCGAGTTTCATCGGCAATATGCTTTCCTAATTGCAGCTGTCAGGTTCGAGTACAAATAAACGATTATCTCGTTTTAAACACTCAATTGACCTGAATTAGGTCATAATCTGCCGATCATCTAGTCATATTTTCACCAGGATTGAGTGTCTATCAGGTAAATTAATTGTCTAGCTCAACTTTTTAACACTGTACTTTTGCATTTAAATTTCAACTTCCATTGTGTTGGATCGAGTTTTAACAACATGTTCTCATCATAACAGCAATTAAAAGCATGGGATTGCCAGCAAGTACAGCAGGCCTGAACACAAATAAACGAAATTAACATTTTTCACATGCTCAATTGGCCTGGATTAAGCGTTAATCTGCACATCTAGTCATATTTTTATCACGGATCGACAGAGCACGTACCAGGTAATACATAGCATGTTGGCTTAATTTTGACCACATATATGACCTTGCCTAATATATAAACCTGCGTAATACAGCATATCATTATGTGATTAAATATCGTGTTTACAGATATCAAGATTTAGATGCATTAAAAACGTCTGACATGCCCTCTTTGTGTTCCATATAAAAGAAATTACTGTATCCTCTGACAGCATTGTATTATGCAAGTGTATTTGGCCGTGCAGATTGAGTACTGTAGCTGACCATAAAAATGTGTTGAGAATGTTTTTATTGGTGCAAAGCATGTGCATGCTATGTGAATTTGTACCTCATGAAATTGATAAAATAATATACTCTAATAAATGTTAATTATGCCAAAACATTAATGTGTATATAGATTGTAACGGCCGATTGCCGTACTTTGTATTTTATATTAATATTATATAAAGAATAAAGGAAAACTAAGTTAAAAATAGAGAAAACTAAGTTGAATGTAGAGAAAAATAATATTGTATAAGGAGAAATAATATTGTATAAGGGAAAATAATATTGTATAAGAAATAATATTCGTGAGAAGAGAAAATATTCGAGCAGATGTAAGGGATTAGTGATAAGAAATATTCCCATTGGTGGAAATATTGCATGTGTTCCTAGGGGATTTCCGATGGGGATTAAGTCCTGGCATGGGCAATGAATATTTTCATTGGTTGTTTAAACTGAGACAGGGGTTGGGCTTAATTCAAACCAACCAATCTCAGTTTCGGTTTAGAGTAAAATTGGGAGCACCGCCGTGATTATAAAAAGAAATGTACTGTTAATTTCGCTCTCTTTACTGGTGGGTTGTGAGCTGTGCTGGAGGAGTAAAAGTGGTGTCCAGAGATTGCTGATGGGTGGAGATGGGTCTAGTTTGTGAGAGGTTCACAGAGTGGTGAACTGGGTGAACGGTGGGTAATTATTGTTAAACTTATTACTTTGGTTTGATCTGATATAGTTTTGGGTTTACCACAATTGTGGGATTTGTTCAGTGTTGAATTCTGTTCTGATTTTATTCCATAAATAAACAATGGGACAATAGCATTTGTTTGTGACTAGATTTGTGGTTTTTTAGAGGTTCTTACAATATCTTTAATCTTCTAATCATCTTTTCTTTTATTCTTCTATTTAATATCATCAGTTATATATGTTGCAGAGGATTGTGGCAATTTTATTGTTACAAGATTTCCTCTCAACAATATAAAAAAATATAATTACAATACCGATTTTTGACAAGTACACTTAATAACATGACGCTCATCGCGCCATGCGCGCGATTAGCGTCGGGAGTCGCATCATCGACGAGTGTTTCCTGGAGTTCCCAGTTTTCGATGCAACCATTTTCTGCCATCTGCGTGGTAAACTTAGTTTTAAGTTTACGAAATATCTACTGAAGATATCGACTCGCCGTTTTGTACGAGTGCAACTGTGAGTATGCTTTACATAATGAAGCCATTAAAAATCTAAATTGAAACGTAAACGGTGGCGAAAAATATTCTGAAGCATGCCGCGTCCGACGTTTTAGGCCGTAACTTCTAAACGGCTTATCAGAATCGGAAGCCAGTGAATTCGAACTGTGCAGAATAAAATCTGCTATTTTTTGGTGCCAAGTTTTATTTTTTGAGTGCGTTTTTCAGGAAGAAAAGTCTCGACGGGCTCATCACATTATTCGAAAATCGCCCAACTTCGAATTTCATTCAAGCCTCAACGGTAGTTCGAAAATTCGAGGGAATTTACACGAAAACGGTAACGGATTCGCTTTATTTAATCGCATTAGTTTAGTTAATTTTACATGTAAGGAAAATTTACTATCGATTTTCTTCCGGAACCAGCTTTTCCAATTTGGCCCCGCCCACAATCCAAAATGGCGACTCGATGCTCTACCTTAAGCACAGAAAACCACATACAATGACATATAAAAGTATAAAATGTCAAGATCGTTGAAGAACAG
>JAVBJR010000258.1:0-6396 GCA_031546965.1 Dysgonomonas sp. | reverse complement strand
GTAAATTCTGCAAACGTCTGCAGGACTATGTATGCTGTGCTCCTGCAGGAAAGCTGTTTGCAGGAAACGTTTGTTTTTCCTGCACAATTATTTGAGGGTTTGAAATTCCTGCAGAGGACTGCAGACTTTTTCGTCTTGGGTAAACATTAACTAGTGCGGATTTGTAAGGTACATTAAAACTGAAACAGCACATAGAAAAGCCATGAAGAGAGCAAGTATCGCAGTAAAAGTTAAATGCAAATCTGTAAGAAGTTCGGAGGTTCGCCTTATCTGGCAAAGTTACAAACTTTAAGCGCTAATAAAATTTTTAAACAATTTCACAATGATTTTTTAACTCTTGCTGTCTTACTAGATTTTCTTCATTTCATGTCAGTTTCATGTTAACTAAGCGTTCACAAAGTCCATCAATTCTTTGAAATTTAAATACTGTATATAACTAATGATTGTGTAAGGATGTATTTACTGAATGGCCTTGCACTAGTAAGTTCAGCATCTTAAGCTGGTGCTCCACTTGCGGCTATGCGACGCGAAAAGCGCCAGTTTGCGATTTGTGTGGAGCGATTGTAGCAGCGACAGTATGCTCAGGTATGCCACACTACAGTGCGATGCGATTCTTGTAACCAAGATGGCTGTTGTCAATAAATAATCAATATATAAATATAAACTCACTTGTATTCAAGGCCATGTAACTGGACATGTTTTCTCTGATTGGGCAAAGACAATGAATGTACATCCTCATTTGTTGAATGCAGCTACAACCACAAAAATAGTTGTGGTGGTCTCAGCTATTTTTATTGCATCGCAACAGTACTATATGCAGCGACACTATACGGAAGTGATGTCACCAAAAGGGGCGGAGAGTCGCTAAAGCTACACGATTCGCATCGCATAGCTGCAAGTGGAACACCAGCTTTACAATCCAACAGCACGATGGCTATCATTCTAATGCAATACTCTGACGTAAAATAATGAAGATTCTCAGCCATTGTTTGGTTTTTTAACATTACCCAAAAGACTATCCAGAAGTGTTCATTATACCCAATAAAAATATTTTCCATTCGCTTGCAATTATTTCTGCAAAAAATTAAATATTAGAATAACACGCTACAGCATAACCACTGCTTGCTTTCCAAGTAACACTTTCAAACAACTGTTCCTTACCAAATTTTGCTTCTGTCAAAATGACAAAACAATGAACATTAAATTTCATCGCTTGAGATGCAATTGCTCTTATAACACGTGATGGAGAAGTTATCCGTTTTTCATTCTCTTCCTTGCCATTGCGCAATACAGTAACATGATCCAAAATGTTTCTCTTTGTTACAACGTCTGTTAGATATAAAGTAAAATTTAAATGCTTAATTGTTTCTTTGACTTTCAATATATGACACATACAGTATACAGACTATTTAAACTTTTTTAAGAATGAAGCTGGAAACTTCTTTAAACATGTACAATACGAGTGAGTGCTGAAATATATTGTAATGACCCTTGTCCATGCACAAATGGCTCGCTAACAATGTCACAAATAAATGACCCAAGGCAAGGCTGCTAATATTAAATAAGGGCTTTATTGTGCTATGTGCATTTAAACCACAGCCGCACTTATGGGGGTACGAACTAGTCTAAAGGTAATAATAACCTAAACCCCGTGTTCGAGGGTTTGAAGGCTGTAGGCTGTACAAAGGCTCCTCAGATGAGGTCTTTCTTATACCATAGCCGACCAGCCGACTGTGTTGCTGAAGCTCGCTCCACACCTTTTATAGAACTCGCTAGTTGGGCAAGTCCACCTCGACAGAGGCGATCGCCCGGCGATACGACGTTAGCGCCACTACCGGGAGGGGGAAGCGACCGAGCCCCAACGGCGCTTCCTGTGACGGGAGTTTGACCCAGTGGACTCCCGTGTCCCAGCAGGGGGTGGTTTGGTCAGCTGACACTTTCCTAACCACCCGTCCGCACTTGGCGTCACTCCGAGGGGGTGGAAACTACTAATGGCCTCGGTTCGGAACCGGGCCTTACAATATCCTCAATGAAGATAAAAGTCTGGTTCACTCTAGGCCATGATAAATTTGAGTAGTCATTAATGCCATAAGATGCCTAACTAAGTACAGGAACACATGCAGAAAGTAACCACAATTTATTTCAAAATATAAATCAGTGGTAAAGGTGAACTGACTAGTTCGTTTGCATCATTTTGGATTTCTCCCATACATGATTAACCAACAGTTTACACCATACCTATTTGTAGTTTGAAGTTTGAAAATTTTCCACTGAGTAGTTTCTTAGAAATTAATTGGAGAATCCTTGAAGGGCAAACCAGACTTTACTGCAATCCACCCTCCACTACTGCATTCCCTGTCCGTTGTTGTCAAGAACCAGTCTATGCAAATTTCCGAAACTCATATTCCTGGAAGACCTGACTTGCACAAGCAGCAGGCAAAGTCCAAGTGCATGACTACTGCTTGACTGGATCGAACCAGTTTGAGAGACCCAATAAAAACAACAGTTGCTGAGTGTTTTTCACCACTAGCAAATGTTGTCCTCGACCAGTCAAGCTGACTGGAGTCTACAAGTTTCTTCAAGTTCCTCTTGTCCTCTGCTGCCCAGGTCTGCCATTTTCGGTATTCAAATTGTCATTTTATAGTTGATTTTTTTACACCATTGCAATGGTGTAGAAAAATCAACTTTATGAATCCATGGATTCATAGGCATGAAGAACTAGTCAGTCAGTTCTCCTTTAAGTTAAATGTTCATAATCAAAACGTTTAACATGCATACTAAAGTATTGTTTAAGATTAATTATCACCATACATGTGAAACTGTTTCCTGGCAAAATGAAAAATAAGGTTCAGAAAATATTATTTCAAAGTTGCTGCCAGTGTATTGGTTTTATGGGCATTGCCAGCAATCGCATTGCAAATCCTGCAATTTGTGCATTACCTATTGTTTGTTGTCTAATAAATAAATTCCATCACACTTCTGTGACACCATGGCCTTAGATCTCTAACTCTAACTAGTTGACACTTTTTTACTAAATTTAAAAATCGTCAATCGTTTTTTGGAATAGTATCAATTAACAAGGAACTTTATAGTGTAGTATGTTCCAAAACAGTGTCAGTTCACCTTTAAATGTTTCCCGAATTTAAATTCTGCAATCACAACATTTTTATATCAGCTAAAACTAGTGAGGTTAATACAGACCTTTGGAATAATAGTAGATAACGGCATCTTTATTGAGATATGGGTTTCCTTCACACGGATAAAAATCATCAATAGCGTTGCACGGGAACTGCCATGATACACTTATAAATGTAATGAACAAGATGCAAACAAAATCTTTGAAAAATAATGAAAGTTATTAATGCACATTATTTATAACATAAATTATTGTCTAAATATTACATTATTACTTACATTTTCCATAACAAGCTCTTATTAAAATTTTTATGTCAGTGGAGATTGAATATAGCCACAAGCAGCAAAGTCCAATGAGGTCAACCAAATAACCTAGAAACAGCTGCACTGTGTATGTATACGAATTACACCACTGTGTTTCTGATCGATTGTTTCACATGTCCTGTGATTAATTAATGACATGTTGGTGTGCAAGTCACCACCCATTGCTATTCTGCATCCCACTGCGCATGCGCCTGTGAGTTTTAGGAGAGCCATCGCGCTGCATTGGTTTACCGATTGCAATGGTGTAAAAAATGGGGATTCCGATTCAGTCGATTAGGTTAGCTTACTCTAGGTTATTTTAACTTAGGTTAGTTTTCAAAGGGTTGATTAGCACATGCGCGGGGTTATCATATTTGGTATGCTGACTGACAACGTATGCTATCTTGAGCAGATATTTTTAAATAGCACAATCCTATTAGCTTTCTTGTATCATTAATTGCATCAACCAATCAGCAGTGTGTAGGGGAGACCGGGGCCAAATGCGTCAAAAATCACTTACGAATTAATTCCCGTAAAACTACTTGTCGTAAAATTAAAACCTAACGTTTGTTTGAAAGCCAAGGATATAGGCTTGAAGGCTATATATTTTTTACCAGGGTTCATACGATTGCGACCGCGTGAAAAATCCCCAAAGTCACATGGGCGCAATGTTGAAAATCGGAAAAATGCGGGGTAAAACCGCCATTAAATACAGCAAAGTAGTCGTTGCGATTCATAACTCCAGACCCATGTATATTATTGTTCTGAATATATTGAGCAACTGTAGAAAAAATATTACGGGGAATTTCTTTATACACTAACCTGGCCAACTGACTGTTTTCCTCATTCCATCTTGCTTCGTGCAAAATATTGTAAAATACAAATCCACATAAAACTAATTAACTCGACTCCAAAATCCGGGTTGATTTAATGGCAAGTAGATAATGTTGTTATGAACTTACTTTGATCATGAATCGGTCATTAAAATTGGCTATAGGCTAGGAATCAGCCTTGGATGTGGCGAAATCGTACCGGAAAACGAAGATGACGCTCGTATCGGTGTTAGAAGTGATAACGTGTTGTTTTATGTTAACCGACCGAAACGACGGTAACCGAAGCGTCATTATAAGTTGGCGCTTAACGCCGTTGTTAGAATCGCCGTAACTCGTAGCGCATGGTGATGGTTTTATGTACTTGCGAAAAAAGATTACGTGCGACGACGATTGAATCGGCCCTTTTCCAAGAGTCCGTCGTCGCATGCACAACGTGGCCATGTGTCTGTGTCTGTTACTTTGATAGTCCGCAGCGATATTCAACAGGTTATGGGCCCAGATGCGCTCATGCGGAGTTGAAAAGTAGCAACAGACAAGTAATGTTTACTGTTTGGCCATCCGAAAGAAGGAGAAATTGGGCAAAGTTGGCCGATTTTCCCTCTGTGGGGCACAAAACAGCCTAACACAAAGAGAACGACGGAAAGACGTACGAGATCGATGGAAAAACGAACGAGACTGACGACAAAACGAACGTGAACGACGAGAAAACGAACAAGAACGACGAAACGACGAGAATTTTTGCAAAAAACGAGCGAAAACTGAGCGAAAAGTGACGAAACGGAGCTGAAAAACGACGACTGAGCTGTGAAAACAACGAGGACAATGAGAATACAATCCACAGCAAAACGGTGAGCGATAAAACGAACTAAACCACGTTAAAATCGCGATTTTTTCGGCAAAACACGTGCACGGACGCCATCTTTCTCCAAACGAATTTTTGAAATCTGTGTGCATCGGGTCAGATTCAGGCGATTTCTAAGTGGAATATATCCTAAGAAACTGTAAAAAGTGTGTGGAATCCGAATCCGGCATTAATTTTTGGATTAAACAACTTTGAACGGAGCTGAACGAGAAAAAACAAGAACAATAGGTTCAAGGTAAACGACCTAAAATCCAGTTGCCATCTTGTTTTGTGCTGACACCGAAGACAACGAAGTGCGAGCGAAGACAACGAAGTTCGAGCGAAGACAACGAAGTGCGAGCGAAGACGGCGAAGTGCGAGCGAAGATGGCGAAGTGCGAGCGAAGTTCGAGCGAAGACGACGAAGTGCGAGCAAAGACGGCGAAGTGCGAGCGAAGTTCGAGCGAAGACGGTGAAGTGCGAGCGAAGACGGCGAAGTGCGAGTGAAGTGCGAGCGAAGACAACGCAGTGCGAATAAAGCGTTTTTCTGTTTAATTAATTAATTAATTTTTTTGGTTTTGGTTTACTTGTCTTAGCAGGTCTTTAAGCACCATCTTGTCTGGTTAAGGGGGCCTTCTTCTGGTCTGTACTAAAGGTGAGTGGTTTCATTGGGCTGATTCGGCCTCCAACGTAATCCTCACAAAGAGGAAGCTCTCAGACAGGGTGCCTTTTTCCAAATGTTAGTCCTTTTATTTTTGCTTTCCTAATTGCGCGCAAGCGAAATTGCAGCTGCGAAACAGCTCGTTCAGCGTAACTAGTATTTGTCTACAAACGGGATTGAAGCGAACGCGAACGCACGTGCAGCGCAGCGAACGAAAATGGATGCAATGGGAGGTAGCTCACGCATTGAATTGCTCACCGATACAAACTACCAATTTTGGAGTTTGCGGGCACGAGGTCTGATGATAGGCAAGGGATGTTGGGAAATTGTAGAACAGGGACTCCCCGCTACTCCAACACCGGCTCAAAAGGCCCAGGATGAAAGAGCATTAGGGATATTATGGACTACCATTGATAACAATGGGCTAAAAGAAGTTAAGAAGTGTACCACGGCCAAACAGATTTGTGACACTTTAAAGGCTTATCGGGGATCAAGCGACCAATGGCTAGGCATGCGTGCGATTAAATCTTTCATGGCGGATGATATGGAGCCAGGAGAAAATATAGCGAAATATTGGGCCAGAAAAGATGAAGCATTGGACACTGCTAAAGCATCAGGTTACCA
>JAVBJR010000071.1:0-2645 GCA_031546965.1 Dysgonomonas sp. | reverse complement strand
TCCCACACCAATTCGGTGGCGGCATATCGACGGCACCCATTTGGTGGCGTCCATTCGGCTGTGGCCATTCGGTGGCGTCTTAGCTAGCGCCCTCTATAGGGCAATAATCCAAATATAATTCCTTGAACTGCCGCCTTAATGACTTGTCAATCGGTGTCGTATGTAATCTTGGTAATATTGTTCCATGGCTACATTAGTAATATAAAATGTTTTATTTTTATATATGTGACAATATATATGTTACCGTCATTCTGCAAAAACACGCCGTTTGCCGAATCGGCGTTTTATGACGTCACAACGTGTACCGCGCACGTACTACGACATTCTCCGCCTCCTCCAATTGTTTGCGGGACTGAGATATTTTTAGTTAGTTTAAATTAGGTTAGGTTAGGTTTTCCCACGTGACAGCAAACTCGTCGAAACGTAGGATTGTTTAGTTAATTAGTTTAAATTAGGTTAGGGTAGGTTTTCTCACGCGACAGCAGAACCCTCGGAACGAACGATTACCGCGTTGTGACGTCATTCGGCAAACGGCGGATTTTGACAGAATGACGGTAACATGTATAGCTGGTGGAATAAATTTTGTGTTGATAACGAATGTGCTGCAGAGCAGCAGTTTTTCAGGGGCAGCGCTGAGGAGCCGCCATAAACTTCATCACACTTTTTGGGGGAGGGGGTGTAGACCCAGATATGTGATGACACAACAAACAATATAATAATTTGTTTACCCTCCATTCAAATATATATTTCTCCTTCTCCTAATATAACAAAGGCGGTGTTCATAGAGTTTACAACCGAATTTTGGAAAATATTTACCCTCTCCCCTTCACATTTCAATGTTACTTTTCCCTGTGGTGTCAAGAAGAAAAATAAAATGTGCTGTATATTAAGTTTCTTGGTGTTAAGAGTTGGTGTTAATCAATAAAGGATTTTCATTACATGTACATTTGTAATTTTCTGATTTGAATCTGAAAAAATGCGATGTCACACGAGGGGGGGGGGGGTAGGTACATTGTGACTGGGCGTGACATGGAGGACGGGGGACGTCAAATGTATTGAAAAATGTGTGATGAAGTTTATGGACAGCCCCTGAAGATGATTATGGATGAATCAGTAGCCATTTATAGGAAGTGAACCATGGTGGTTGGATGTTGATTCCAATTACATGTTGAAATGTCTACATTTCAGAACAACAAAAGTTTGCACTTGAAAATGGCATTTTGTTCAACCCGCGACTCATCCATAATATAATATAGACCTACGATGTCAAACAGGTGATATGCAGGAAAGCCAACTCGACACATTGCATACACATCTTCGTGTATTGTAATATATGTACTCTCATTACACACAATATGGCATCATTAAACTATTTGAAAAACCGTTGTACTAGTTTATAGGCCTACATTCAAATTAATTATAAGTAACTATAGTATTTTCTAGCCAAACTTTGCACCGGCATCTCCACCCGCTTCAATCCCCACCCCCCTCGAGGAGGGCGTGGCAGTAAACATTGTCCAATCACAAGGTTCAGGAGGGGGTGGAGAGGGGAATTTCGGACGTGAGCCGGTGCAAAGCTTGGCTTGAAAATACTATAGGTATAAAGAATTTTGGGGAAAAAGATAGTATTTAGAAAAATAAAGTTCATCATAATTTAAAAAATGTACATGCAATTTTGTGAATTCATACATACATGATTATGGCAAATGAAATCGTTAAACGACATCGGATACAGCATCAACTTGGCTATAATGTCAAATATCTCACAGTGTGTGGCTTGACCGCAATCGAGAGCTGCGGTGCAGCGATTGCAGAATTGCTAATGTCCGGTAGATTGTAGAACTACGTATTTCGGATGCTATCTCAAACGGTCGCAAAGCTAGAAATCAGTTGAACGTGAAACAAGGGTCTCCCTGTAAGTTCAACTAATGCATCCGCAAAAACACTTCAATATTTTGATTATTAAGAAAGTTATTTGATGCGGCCCTTACTGATCATCCACTCGGATGACGTCCAACCACTTTGTATATACAGTCGTACATGGTACTACGAGGCTCATTTCAAAAGTAAGGGCCGATTGAGTACAATTCAAAAACTAATTAACGGAAAAATATGTCCCGGTTGTTTCAAACATGTACATTACTACTTAATGTTACAGTGTAGTCACCATAATTTTCCAAACCCATTGGACACTGTAAAAAATGTTTTTTAAGCCCGCCGAATAAAATTCCGCCGCCTGGGAGTCCATCACTGCCGTTTTCAAATCTTCATTGACGGATTTTCACAACTTGAGGGGCTGCTGGTTTTCACGCTGATCTGCATTCAAGGTCATACAAAGACAAACATCAGCAGGTTGATAACTCGATCGGAAGGTGTCTGAGTTGAGGTTACTGTGTATGTGCAATTAGTTTATGATCATGCCAATTTCGGTCACTACATTTGAAATTTGTAATTCCCAGGCGGCGGAATTTTATTCGGCAGGCTTAAAAAACATTTCTTACGGCGTCCAAGGGGCTTGGAAAATTATGGTGACTACACTGTAACATTAAGTGGTAATGTACATGTTTGAAACAACTGGGGCATATTTTTCCGGTAATTAGTTTTTGATTTGTACTCAATCGGCCCTTACTTTTGAAATGAGCCTC
>JAVBJR010000400.1:0-2536 GCA_031546965.1 Dysgonomonas sp. | reverse complement strand
TATTCGTTGTTTCTTTATATATCGCGCTTATCATCCGATACATTTTCCCTCTTACCCCTAACTCCCATATTTTCTTCACCAGTTTTTTCCTATCAACTGAATCAAACGCCGCCTTCAAATCTATATAGTATGCATAAAGTTTACATTTTTTCTTCAATAATTGTTTCTCTACTAATGTGTGTAAGATATAAACACTGTCTCTTGTTCCTCTTCCTTTTCGGAACCCCATTTGGTTATCCGGTAATTTTCCCTTCTCTTCCGCCCATTCCATTAGCCTGTCATTTACAATTGTCGCGAACAACTTGTACGGCGTACTTAACAAAGAAATTCCTCTATAATTGCTTGGTACATTCTTATCCCCATTTTTATAAATCGGTATTACTATTGCTTCTTTCCAATCTGCCGGTATCTCTCCTCTACTCCACACTTTATGAAATAAATGTAACACCCCTTGTCGCTCTTCTATTGACGCATATTTCCATATCTCTGGATCTATCTCATCCCCTCCAGGTGCCTTTTTTATTGCTACTCTTTTTATAACGTTATTCACTTCTTCTTCCGTAATCTCTCTCTCAAAACACTCCTCTTTTTCTTCTTCACCCTCACTTTCCTCTATCCACATATCCTCCTGGTGCTCTTCGCCTCCTAATAATAGTTTGAAGTGATGCACCCATTCCTCCTCCGCTATTGAACTCCTAATTACTTTCCTCCGTCTTCTCCCTTTATTCACAAATTGCCAAAAATCATTTTCCGTCTTAATTGCTTTCACCTCCTCCTCTATCTTCTTTTTCCATATTAATTTACTCGCCTCACAAACCTCTCTAAACCTCTTTCGTTCTCTTAAATACTTCTGCCTCATGCTTTCCCAATCTCCTTCCTTAGCTCTTCTCAACTCCCTCAAACTTTTTCTCATTTTCGACCTGCACTCAAAACACGCCACTTTCCACCAACTTGCTTGCTTCCCTCCGCGCCTCCCTTGATATTTCTGTTTCGGTCTCGCTTTTTCCACTACTGCTCTCAATCTTCCCCAACACTCTGGTACAGATTCCTCCTTCTTCTTTTCCCATTCCCTTCCCTCCAACATTTTCCTATACTCCTTTACACCATCCTCCGACCATACATATTTTTTCCACCGTTCCTCTTTATTTATCATTTTTGTCCCCTCCTCCTCTTCTTCTTTCCCTATCACTATCAGTAATGGCATGTGGTCCGATTCTATCCTTTCTCCTACACTAAACTTAGTCACTTCCCTTCCAGCATTCCCATTTACTATCCCGTAATCTATAATCGTGCACCCCCGTTCTGCCACATACGTCCATTCTCCAGTTTCATCTCCTTGCTTCCATCCATTTAGCACCTGCAGTCCTTCCTCCTCCACCCAATTTAGCGCGCTTCTCCCTTGGCGTCGAGCGTTAATCCCCGTTCCGTGATTTTAACGTTTGGAGGATCGGGGTTCGAATCCCACGTTTGGCATGTTTTTTTTTTTCTTTTGGTTTTTTTTATTTTATGCGCGTCTCCTGTCTTTACTCGTGTAGATTTGCAATATCATTTTCTTTTATTATAAATACGATTCAATGCATGCAACTTGTGAAATTAAATTATTTAATAAATATCAAAACCAACATAAATTAGAATTTTTTAAATTTGGTGGGAAATAGAATTGCTGAAAGAGTGGATCTGATGACCTCAACGTATTTAGTGCCATATTTATAGCTTATTTTAACATTTTCATTATTTAGAACAACCTATGCACTGATTTAAGAACATTGACCCTGCTAATTTGAAACATTAAATTTTCTGTTGATTTTGATATTTATTGAATAATTTAAGTTTACATGTTGCATTACCTGAAACGTATTTGTAATAAAAGAAGAAAACAAAACGGAAATCTACACGAGTAAAGACAGGAGAGGCTCATAAAAAGTAAAAAAAAAAAAAAACCTGACCACCTTGGATTCAAACCCCGATCCTCCAAACGTTAAAATCACGTAACGGGGATTAACACTCGACGCCACGGGAGCAGCGCGCTAGCGGATGCGCGTTCTATTATTGGCGGCGTTTTCAAGTGAAATTTCTTTGCAAAACGTGCAACTTTCGGAATTAATTGTGACGTCCACGTAAGAGGAGAGCACCTAGGAAGGAGGATGTTTACTTTTTCACTATTCTCTATCTTTTGTGATATATGGCATCGCTAACCCCTATATACACTTCGGAATGTTTCCTTGTAAGTAAACCATAATTGAACAATAATTTTATTTTATTTTAATTTATTTAACTAATAATTAATAAAAAGTTAACGTTACAATATATTATAATTATGCTGTAATTATACAGTGAAACTTATCTATGATGGAAACTGTCTATGGTGGAAACCTATTTATGCTGGAAAACTTGGCAATGCTGGAAAGTTTGTCTGGTCAATTGAAATCCCACCACATACAGGTTTTACTGTATAATATAACATAATAGTACTTATATATAATTGTAATATAAATATTTTAATTATTTATTTATTTTATTTAAATGAATTTAATTA
>JAVBJR010000815.1:0-3235 GCA_031546965.1 Dysgonomonas sp. | reverse complement strand
GTCTTGGGTTTCCAGGACCACCGGTTCAGGTTCCTCAGTCTCTACTGGGTCACTATCCCACCAGAAGTAGTTGATGGAGGGGAAACGGGTTGGGTGGCAAACTCGGGCAAAGCAAGATCGGACGATCGGTCCACTACCGGCGTCGTTGATCGAGCTCGCACCATGATCCGAGGATCATCCATCAGCACCACCGGAACATCCGGTTTGTTGGTGCGTGGTCTCGGAACTGGCTTTTTTTTTACGTGGTGCTGGGACTGACTTGCAAGTCCGGTTTTGGCAATGCCTCGATGAGCTTCGGCGCTCTTGTCGTCCTCTGTCGAGGTGCCACCACGGGGAAGACCTGGGCAGGGTCGACCTCCACCACAATGTCCATAGGTTCCTCCATCAGAAACACTGGGGGAGGTGGTTTCTTTGGGAATCCCGAATGCCCAGCCAAATCCCTTATAGCGGTGTCCACTGATTCAGGCAGTTCGCTGGATGGTGGGCTCCCACTCAGTGATACTGCCATGACCACCGCTTCCACCGAAGCCATCGCAGAAGAAGCGACCACTGCATGTGGTGCCGTCGACTGCGTTGTAGGTTTCGGTGGTGCCCCGTTCCCGGTATTAGGGCGAGCTTGGACAGCCACGGCATGTGGTGTCTTCGATCTCGCCCTGTTGTCCCGGAGAGGGGCAGTTTTACCGGTATCAGCGACCGGCGCTACCACCACAGCATGTGGTGCAACACCCGGCGTACCTTTATCCCGGTGAGTGACCTTCGCCCCGGTATTGGGTGCAGTAGGAGCGGCCACAAGTGGTGCTGCACTACCCGTCCCTTTCACCCGGGAGGTCGTTGCTGAGTTTCTGGTATCGGCCGGTTTCTTGGTTGCCACAGGCCGTGGCACCGTTTTAACTGGCCTTTTCTCCTAGCCCCGTCGACTTCTGCGCTTCTGGGCATTGGCCACAAGGCCAGCCGCAAAGATGTTTTGCAGGTCGACGGAAGGAACAGCAGGGTCCTTTTCCACCACCTTTGGCGCTGGTGCTACAGCGGTGGTGGGTTGAGATGCCGCGGGTAGGTCGGATTGCAATTTCCAGTGTTCTCGCAGGTCTGCGGGCATCTCAATTTGAGGTGGCCAGTTCACTATAGGGTGAACTTGGACCAAACGTCCTCCCGGCCTCTTCGGGCGACGATGGTCAAATTCCCAGCCTTCGGGAATGGCCGGCCGTGTGTCCCATGAGAGACCCTTACGCAGCGGAGGATTCGTGTGGTAGGCCCTACACGTGACGGGTTCAATAAAGAATAACCTCGCATCACTGCCGACGAGCTCAATGGCTTCGGCCGTGGTCATCAACTGGTCGTTGATGGCCAACGGATTTACCGCCGTGCTCTCGTCCGGCTCAGCCGCCTTGGTGGCATACACTAAATAATCTAACTTCTTAAACACCATTCTCGAAGCTGTATTCACTTTGCAAAAAGCTGGGACAACTGTCTGCTCTCTGGGTGAACCACGAGAAAGTGAGAAAGAACTAGAGGAAAGGGCCTGCTTTTATATAGGGCATGGCTCCGCCTACTCGGAGGAAGCCCTTTTAATTGGGCGAGAAAGGGGCACGTCCCCCACGTGGTCCTACTGACAACACGTTTTTCTGGAACACCTGGTCGGCGACCCGGATTCACAAGGAAGTTGTGACGTCCTTTTCGGATCACCCCTGACTCTGTTTACGTCCGAAAGGCGAAAAACGACATTCCTAGCCGATTAATCGATAAGCGTCGCCGCCGTTATCAATGCGTCGGCCTATTCTTATACGTTGCGATCGCGTTTTTCGTTGTTTATCTCAATAAAAACTACTTTTTGCATCGCATTTTCGTATGTACAGCATCAGAAACAATCAATATTGCTCTTTTTACTGTTTTTTCATATGTTTTAAAGGTTTTACAGTCGTTTTTACGCAGTTTCGCCGATGCGAACTTCGTAAGCCTTATTGGATCGTAGTTACGGCGGCGGGTAGGCTTAACACTTTAAGCCTTATCCCGTTACCGTATTTTTCTGTTACTCAACTTCGCACAATTTAAGCTGTCTTTCTCTGCCGTAAATTATACTTATGAGTAGTGTTATTTGGGGGTCTACCTCTTGCTAACTTGGGAGGATCAGCAATCGGCAATGCAGCAATAACGGGTTCGAAATATGGAGATAACTGGCATATGTTGATTTTGTCGGTTTTAGCATTTGTTTGCAAATTTCGTAGGCGGACCACGTTATCAGAGAGGACTTCTGAAACTTCAAAAGGACCTTCTCTCAACAGCGCCATTTTTGCCGAAAATTGCTTTGCTGTATCCGACAACACATGTTTTTCCTTCCAAACTTTGTCACCCACTGCATATTTTTTTTCTCTGTGTTTGTCATAATTCCGCTTTTGCTTTTCACTGGCTTTCTCTAAATTCGCCGCAACGAATTGATAAATACCAGCTAATTTCTTTTGCAAAGCGTCGGCAAACACTTTGAGGTCTTGGTCGCTAGGGGCCGCAGACACACTGTCAGGACCATTTAGTTTCCATGGGAACTGCAGTTTTCGACCCAACATGACATCACACGGAGCCACGCCTGTGGATTCACTCACTGCAGAATTTATAGCAAATTGCAACGCACTCAATCGTGCATCCCAATTTGTATGTTCTTCGGTATATGTACGTAACATTGACACCAACACCCTATTCACTCTTTCCGTCAGGTTTGTCTGCGGATGATATGGGGTGGTGTGTTTGGTTTTCGTTCCATTTCTTTCCCACAAGGATTCCCACACCTTGGAAATGAACTGAGGACCGTTATCCGAAAGGACCGCCTCCGGAAAACCAAAGCGACAACATAAATCGTACATATGTTCCCCAATCGGACGGGTTTTTGCCGACTTGAGCGGAACCAAAGTGACCCATTTGGAGAAATAGTCCACCGAGACCAGCAAATATTCATGGCCTTTAGAATTTCGGGGAAGAGGACCCAACAAATCCAGACCAAGCATTTGCCATGGCACCGTAGTTTTCGTATGCTGCATTAGCCCAGTGGGTGGCTGTTTGAGGGCTTTGCCTTTTGGCAACCCACACACCCACGGCAATAACGCCATACATCTTCTTTCATACGGTTCCACGTATATTTCTCCCTTAACCTCCGGTAGGTCTTTGCACTACCCATGTGCCCTGCCAGAGGTGAGTCGTGGTGTAATCGGGTCAGCTCAGAGCACAATGCTTTGGGCACAACTACCTT
>JAVBJR010000711.1:0-10820 GCA_031546965.1 Dysgonomonas sp. | reverse complement strand
TGAGTATTAATGGTTTATTTGCAGACATGATTAATCGTATATTTTACATTGAAAAACAAAGATACATAAATATTCTTGGAGTGTTTTATCAAGTTATTTTTATTATGGAAACGCAGCTTCAACTACCAAATGCGACAAACTAATTTAAAGATGCGTAAAATATTTTAGATGGAGTTTGATACTTTAGTTTTTTTCTTGGTCGTTTATTTATCTTATTCTGTACCAATTGAATAAATTGCCCAACTGTCAGATCGAGTCTTAACTTTTACAGAAACTGTTATTTCTTTTTTAAAGTAAATATCCCATATTTTATTACTGTACACCCTATTATCAATGATTGCTAAATTGGATAATAGGGTAGTTTGGAGCTTTATTTCAAGATTTTTGTTTCGAGGTTCTTTGCTGCTTCTATTGATTTAACATCTTTTGGATTGGTTACACCATATTCTGACAAGGATGGAATAACAAGAGAAGTTCCTACAGGTACACTATTGGGATTGGCAATATTCTTTTTATTTGTTTGATATATGTAAACCCAGTAGATAGAATTTCCATAATAGGTTGTGGCGATAGACCTTAAAGTAGTACCACTCTTTGTAGTTGTATACTGATTTTTTGAAGCCGAAGTTGGTTTCGTTTTAGCAGCATCAGATTCCGAAGTAATTGTCTCACTATTAGTCTTCTTAGAGTTTTTCAACAAATAATGTTCTGCCTTATTTAAAATAGCAAATTGTAACTTATCTGATATTACGAAGCCATTTTTTTCAGAAGTAATCAACTTCGTTGTCAATGAGTCAGCATTTCCCTTTATATCAGCTTTATTTGTGGGCTTCTTATCTTCAACAGTCGGTAGTGCAACTTTGGGTGCTACCGCTTGTGTTGTAGTCTTTAGGGTATCTTTAGTGGAGCCATTTTGTGTTCTCTTCATCGAATCGAGCAAAGCAGTCGTTTGGGTCTGTGGATCTTCCTCATTATCAAATGTAGTATCACTCGCTGTCAGATTAGTTCTTCCCAAATGATATTCATAATCATAAGGTTTTTTGAGCATTTTCACCAATCCGTAAGTCAAACAAGCTACGATGACCAAGAAAAACAATACAATAGGCAACCATTTTTTCAGTTTGGAATCCGAATTGGGATTGCTATCATAGCCCTCATAAATAGAGAGATCCGGAAGTACCTCTGTTTCACCCGAAGGTAAAATACTTCGATCTTCTGCAAATCTATTATCGCCATCAATACGATCTGTTTCTTCCAAAGGAATTAAAGGGCGTTCGGGATCGTCATTCGAATACACAAATTTTCTTTCCGCATTACGAACTTTTTCTAAAGAGGGTTTCTCCTCTTTAGAGCGTCTTTCGATCACTCGTCGGGGAATAACAATATCTTTTTCTGTCTCTAGTTCCGAATCGCTGTCCGACTCTAATTCAAGATCGTCCGAAACAATATTGCTTGGCAAAGAAATATATTCCGGTTCATTATTATTATTTTGTAATGCTATTTCGGAATTCTCCGGTGTTTTTTCTCCAACCGAATGTTCCGTATTATCAAATTTTGGTAGAGTTGTTGCTCCTGTTAAATCTTCTTTAGGAACAATTAAAGTTATGTTATGCGACTCTTTCTCTTTCTCGGATTCAGTTGTGGTATAAGTATATACAAACGACTTCGTATAAGAACGGTTTGCCGGAGCTTCTGTTTTGGGAGCAACGGGCGGAGTGGCATCTAGGGTATCCGATTCTTTTCCTTCCGATTGAATATGGGGCACTACCGATGCAACTCCTTCGATGTCCGAAACAGCATCGTCATTTTCATCATCTATATATTCTTCGTTTTCGAGGGCATCTTCATCAATCATATCTTCTTCATCTTGTACTACGGATGATTCAAAAACTACCCCATCTTCCAATAAAACAGTTTCGAATTGAGAGAATGGCTTGTTTACCAAATCTCTGAGAGTTCTATCCGGAAGAAAGCTCAACTTAAAGTGAGAGGGAATCTCTATTTTTTCTCCTGTATTTACATTAATACTTTCTCTGCTGCTTACCGATATTAACTTGAAAGTACCAAAATCTTTAATTTTGACCAAATCGTTATCGAATATGCGCTCTAGCACCAGTTGAAAGAGCTCTCTGTAAAAAGCGTCGGCATCTTTCTTCGTTATTTTAGCTTTCTTCGATAGAAGATCAACTAAATCTTGCAGTGATAGTTTCTCATTCATTCTCCGACATTTTTTTTAATTTATCTTTCACTACCTGTCCGGGGCGGAATGCAGGCGAAATTTTGGGAGGTACCAAGAAACGTTGTTTTGAAACAGGGTTAACAGACATTCGTTCTTGATGTTTTTTTGTTTCGAACAGCCCAAATCCTTGTATGTTAATAGAATTAGAATTTGCCAGACTAGTATTCATCACAGATACTGCATCCTCCATAATATTGGAGGTTTGAAGCTGTGTCCATTCTAATCTTTTAGACAGTTCTGCAATTAATTCTTTATTTGTCATAGTTTCTGAGGATTATTTCCGTATAAATCAAAAGGTTCGACCCGAGTTATAATAACAATGTAAATATCTCCTTTGTTCAGAGGTATATCTTTCGAAATCAGCACTTCCGGGTCAACTTCCGGGGAATCGTATTGGGTGCGACCCACGTAATAATCTGCATCCTCCCTGTCTATAATAACGGCAAGATGCTGCCCTATCTTTGCTTCGTTTACTCCTAAAGAAACACGTTCCTGCACAGCCATCAACAAGTCCATACGTTCCTGTTTAACGGTTTCGGGAATATTATCTTTATATTTTTCGTACGCATAAGTGCCTTCTTCGTTAGAATAAGGAAATGCACCCATCCGCTCGAAACGGGCATCCTGCACAAATTGCATCAATTCTTCAAAATCTTGTTCCGTTTCACCGGGATGTCCCACCAAAAATGTTGTTCTAAGATGAATGCCCGGCACTTCTTCTCTTATTTTCTTTACAAGATCAAGAGTTTCTTGTTTTGTAATTCCCCTCCTCATCTTCGTAAGCATGTTGTCGCTTATGTGTTGAAGGGCAATATCCAAGTATTTGCAGACATTGTCTCTCTCTCGTATTACCCGAAGCAAATCGAACGGAAATTTGGTCGGATAAGCATAATGAAGACGAATCCATTCAACGCCTTTCACATCAGAGATGCGTTCGATCAATTCAGGTAGTTTCATCTCCTTATAGCGGTCAATACCGTAGTACGATAAATCTTGAGCTATAACCTGAAACTCTTTAACCCCTTGAGTTACCAGCAATTCGACCTCTGCTACAATCTCCTCCATAGGACGCGAAATATGACGTCCGGTCATAATAGGAATAGAACAGTACGAACACGAACGATTACACCCTTCCGATATTTTCAGATAAGCGTAATGTGCCGGTGTTGTTAATGCTCTTTCATATTCGATATCTTTTCTAAAAGATTTCCCGAGATCAGTAATGAGTCCTTTCCAACTGAATTTACCATAGAATTTATCCACTTCGGGTATTTCAGCCTGAAGTTCTTCCAAGTATCTTTCGGAAAGGCATCCCATAACAAACAGCTTGTTCAGCTTCCTGTTTTTTTTGGCTTCAACAAAACCAAGTATCGTATTTATCGATTCTTCTCTTGCATCGCCTATAAATCCGCATGTATTAATAACTACAATTTCGCCTTCAGGTTTTTCCGGATCGTGCTTCACAGTATATCCATTAGCCAAGAGTTGTCTCATTAACATCTCCGAGTCGACTAGATTTTTAGAACACCCTAGCGTAATAACATCAATTCTATTTTTCTTCATTCAAAAAGAATCCTTCTTTCTATATAAAAATCTATTACACAAGCAAAAATAGCACAAATTAGCCACCAAACAATGAGTTGACAAATTCTTTTCGTTGGAAAACCTGTAAGTCATCTATTCCTTCTCCCAATCCGATGTACTTTACCGGTATTTTAAATTGATCCGAAATACCTATAACTACACCTCCTTTTGCTGTGCCATCGAGTTTTGTTACAGCCAATGCCGTAACATCTGTAGCCGCCGTAAATTGTTTTGCTTGTTCAAATGCGTTTTGCCCTGTCGATCCATCCAAAACCAACAGTACTTCATGAGGGGCACCGGGTACAATTTTATTCATCACATTTTTGATCTTCGACAATTCGTTCATCAACCCGATCTTATTGTGTAAACGCCCGGCTGTATCTATTATTATCACATCTGCATTATTGGCTTTCCCAGAACTGATGGCATCGAATGCAACAGAGGCTGGATCGGCACCCATTGCCTGTTTAATTACCGGAACACCAACTCTTTCGCCCCAAATAACCAACTGTTCTACGGCAGCAGCACGAAAAGTATCGGCAGCCCCGAGGTATACTGATTTTCCTGCTTTCTTAAACTGATTGGCTAGTTTTCCGATTGTAGTGGTCTTACCTACTCCATTGACTCCTACAACCATTATTACATATGGTTTGTTGTCTTCGGGCAGATTAAAACCTTCGGTGTTGTCGTTCGAGTTATTTTCGGTAAGTAATTCAACAATTTCTTCCCGTAAAATGGTGCTCAATTCGTCTGTGCCTACATATTTGTCCTTGGCAACACGTTCTTCTATGCGATCGATAATCTTCAAGGTGGTATCTACACCTACATCGGAAGTGATTAATACTTCTTCTAAATCATCTAATACGCTATCGTCAACTTTCGATTTTCCGACAACAATCCTTGAAAGTTTGGTAAACATATTTTCTTTTGTTTTTTCCAAACCCTTATCCAATGATTCTTTTTTCTGTTTTGAGAAAAAGTCGAAAATGCCCATACAATCTATTATTTATTCTTGAATACTAAGGTCATAGACCCGTTTTGTTATTTTTGATAAAATAAATATAACCGAAATATTTGTAGGGGCTGGGCTCTGCCATGCCCAAAAATTTATGATTTGGGTAGGGCAGAACTCTACCCCTACATTCGTTAATCTGAATGTATCATTAATTCTTTATATTACTTAATTAAATAATCGGCTAAAATACTTGTTCGTTTATTCTCCTTGATATTATCGGGAGGCAAGCCATACAAAGCTACTAAAGGATATACAAAAAACCTCCTATCAAATTCTTGAAAGGAGGTTTTTAAATATTTTTAACTTAATTATTTTGCAAAATAATCTTTCACCGATTCGTTTGGAACCATTTCTTCTCTAAATGTATAAGCTCCTGTTTTAGGTGATCTTACCATTTTGATTACTTTTGCATAATTACGACCATCTTTTGATGATGGATCGCGGTATCCTGCGACTGTCTTCTTTGCCATGGTGGTATATTATTTTACTTAATTTCTTTATGTACTGTAACTCTCTTCAAAACGGGGTTGTATTTTTTCAACTCCAATCTTTCGGTTGTGTTTCTTCTATTTTTGGTAGTAATGTAGCGTGATGTACCAGCCATTCCACTTTCTTTGTGTTCGGTACATTCCATTATCACCTGAATTCTGTTTCCTTTTGCTTTCTTTGCCATTTTTTAGGTTCTCCTTTGATTTAAGCTTTTAAATAACCTTTTTCAGCCGCTTTTTTGAGTGCAGCATCCAAACCAATTTTATTTATTGTACGAAGACCTGACGCAGATACATCTAGACTAATCCAACAATCTTCTTCTACCCAATAGAATTTTTTTCTGAACAGGTTGATGTTAAATTTTCTCTTTGTCTTTTTATTGGAGTGAGAGACATTATTACCAACCATAGCTTTCTTTCCTGTAATTTCACAAACTTTGGACATCGCTACTATATTTTATTTTTTATTTATTTTATTCCTTGCCTTAAGTAAAACAGGGTGCAAAATTAAACTTTTTTTTTGAACCCGCAAATTATTGCCGGTTAATAAAGTCTCTTTTTCGAAAAAAACATCACAGCCTAAGAATCTTATTCTTAACTGCAATGATTACCCTAGTACACCTTCGAGTTGAAGTACAAATATACGAATCTTTGTTGATGCAGGGAAACATATTAGGAAATAAAACTGTGTAAACGCATCAAAATTGATTCATTTTAATATCGAACACTGTAGGGGGGGGCGTATTGCAAAGTAAGCGAGGCTACCAATCGGCAACTTCGCTTACTTTAAATAATTGATTAATAATCTGTTTCTTCTTATTTAAGAAGAGAAGACACAGTTGTATTGTTTAAAAACTTAGCAAACTCTAAATCGTAGATTGCTTGTTGTTTAAAGGAAGAATCTATTTTGTATGCAGCGGCTAAATGCTGAGCAACGCCTGCTGCATCGTTTGTACGGGCAGCTATTATAGCCTCAAGGTAATGACTCATCCCGTCTTTGTCGTTTATAGCACTTAGAATTTTTTCTGCTTGATTATAATTTTTGGTAAGTATTTGAGCCAATGCGGCATTATTGGATTTTGTATTGCCAAATGACTGAACAGCTTTGTTATAATCTCCTTTTTTGAGGTATAATAAGCCAAGGGCTTCGTTTGAGGTATTGGCTTGCGAACCGGTTGCGATCAATTGTTCTGCTTTAGCAATATTACCATCTGCCATCGCCAATAAACCGAGATTCATATTGGGTTCGGGAGCCTTGTTATTTACTTGTTGAGCTTTGGCAAACGCTTTTTGAGCTGCGTCTATTTGTCCATTTACAAAATAGTAAGCACCTAGGTTATTCCATCCTCTGTAATCGGCGGGAAATTTTTGGGTTACAGTAGTGTAAATTTTTTCTTGAGAAGTTCCTTCCAATGTGGCAGTGTATAATAATTCATTGGCGGTTAAAGCAGATGGATTGGTGTTGAATGCCTGAATCAATTCGTTATCGGTTTTTCCTACTGTTTCGATATTGGCAACTAAACGCGAACGTCTCAATTGAGGCAGTATTGTTTCAGCCAAATCTTTGTAGATAACCGAGATGTTTTTTATTTCACGCTCTCTGTCAACAGGATCGTTGTACATAGAAAGTACGCGCAATACAAGCTCTTTGTCTTGCAGGCTCGATGCTTCTACCAGTTTTTTGAAACCGTCCCAATCTTGAGCGGTATAATTCGCATATACGCTTGTATTTACATTATTTTTTTTGAATTCTTTATTCAAATAACCGGAGGTGTTTTTCTCACGTTGTTCGGCAAGTTTAGAGTTTAACTCATATCCTCCATCGGGAGACGCATAAGCTAATACTTCTACATTCACTTTTTGTTTAGGGTTGTTATCTGCACTTTTTACTAAATTTTTCCATGCTGCCAGATTGCTCGAATTTAATTCGCCCGATCTAAGTTCAGCTTGTTGGATAAGGAAAAGGATGTTGGCATCATAGGCATCTTTAATGAGCTTTTGGAAATCGTCGGGAGCGTCTGCCGGGGTATTTGTCAAAGCATTTGCCAATGTGGCAGTGGTAATCAAACCTTCGGAGATTTTCAGATCAGGAAGTTTTACCGATTTGTTTTTTACGAGTGTTGTAAAACGCAAATACAGGGCAGGATTTGTCATCTCGGGATCATAATTAAATGACGATTTAATTATGAAAGGAGCTCCTTGTTTTTGAGGGACAACAATACCATTTCCTGCTACACTTTCGCCTTGATAGGTTACAGGTGTTCCCAATTGTTCCGAAACACCCCATTTTAATACAGGAGTGATAGTTATCTCTGCATTTTTATTGAACCAGTTTTCAGGAAATTTTCCGTTTACTGTTGCAGGAATTTTAGTTCCTTGAACTTCCAGCGGACTAGGTGTTACAGTGAAAAGTGATGGCGAGAGGGGAGTTAATTTGCTGCTACACGAGACCAGAATGACTGCAAACAGCGCAATCATAGTAGACCGAAAGAAAATTTCAACCTTGTTTTTCATGTTTTTGTTCTTTTATTATTAATTTAGTTTATATTCATATAATAGTTATATGCTTTACAAGTTTACTAAAGATACAAAAATATATTAATCTATAACCATGGCTATAATTAATTTTGATTATCTAAAAGATTTTTTAGATCAGAAAGTATTATTCTATAATTGTCCACAATTTATAGAAAATGACCCTATTTGTATACCACACGCTTATTATAAATGCGAAGATATAGAAATTATGGGATTTTTTGCTGCTATTTTTGCTTGGGGACAGCGTTTAACAATTATAAAAAAATGTAAAGAGCTTTCGCAAAGGATGGATAACGTCCCCTATGAGTTTATAACACAGCACAAAAGCAGTGATTTAAAGCAATTATTGGGATTTAAACATCGTACCTTTAATGATACTGATCTTTTGTATTGTATTGATTTTTTTAAGAGGCATTATTCTCAATCAGCAACATTAGAAACTGCATTCTTCTCTCATAAAGGAATGAGTGTTGAGGATGGGCTGAACTATTTTCACAATTATTTCTTCTGTACCTCTGATACTCCTTCGCGAACCCGTAAGCATATACCTAATCCTGCTCGAAAGTCGGCATGCAAGCGTTTGAATATGTACTTACGTTGGATGGTGAGAGAGGATAATAGGGGAGTTGATTTTGGTTTATGGAAATCTATTCAGCCCAAGGATCTTATTTGTCCTTTGGATTTGCATGTAGAACGTACTGCTAAAAAGCTGGGATTGTTATCGAGAGATAAACCTGATTGGATGGCTGCTAAGGAATTAACTGACAATTTGCGGTTGTTTGATGCCGGTGATCCTGTTAAATACGATTTTGCCTTGTTCGGGATATCTATTGAAGAAAAGTGTGTTATTGATGTGGGGTAAGGCTTTACATGAATATTTTGACCAATACCTTTATGAAGAATGTACAAATACGACTTTTTTTCATCGTGTTCATGATATATTTGTAATCACTCATTTCATGAAAATTTTCATAGTCATTTTGTATCGATTTGGGTATATTTTCGTCTAAAATGGTAGTTCTTTCTCCTGCGTGCGCAGCCATAAATTGCGGATTGGTACTCAGTCCGTTCCACTCGAAGAGAACAATATCAACGTTTACAAACACCGGTTGTTCGTTTTTTAATCCGATTGTTTGCAGGAAAAATTTCCAGTCCGAAATTATCTTCAAAGTTTCATCGTACAAGCCGTATTTCTCAAATAAATTCCGACGTATAAAGGTTGCCTGATGTTTTATGGTACCCCAATAGAAGTCAAAGAGCGTAAGTTGTCTGTTTAAACAGGGAACTTTTTGAGTGTAATTTCCAAAATCATTAATTTGATGTCCGTTAATGAAAGGTGCAGTATAGGATTGCGATGCAAAAATATTTCTTAGGACATTATCGCTCGCGAAAGCATCAGCAGAATTAAGAAAATAACAGTAATCTCCTGTTGAGTGTATGATCGCTTTGTTCATGGCATTGAAAATCCCAGTGTCTTTCTCACTTACCCAAAAGGTTATGTAAGATGAATAGTGCTTGATGATATCTACACTGTTGTCGGTCGACGCCCCATCAATGATGATAAACTCATAGTTACTATAAGTTTGTTTGATAACGCTTTTGATAGTTTTTTCTAAACCTTCGGCGTTGTTTCGGTTTACTGTTATTATAGATATCTTATTCATTCTGATGACAAAATTATATAAAAAAGTGACAGGTAATGCCACTTTTTTATATATAGTTCTTGTCTTTGCTTAATTAGATATAGTTATCACCATATTTTAACTTAGCATCGGCAACAAATTGCTTAATGCGTTGCTCTTGATCTTTTTGACAAATCAAAAGGATATCATCTACTTCGGCAACAATATAATTATTAAGACCTTGAATAACTGCTAGTTTTTCGCTTGGTAATGCTATAATGTTCTCAGAACTTTCGTAGAAGAGGGTTTCGCATTTGAGAGAAACATTTGCATCTTTATCTTTATCCGAAATCTCATGCAGAGAACCCCATGTCCCAAGATCCGACCAACCAAAGTCGGCAGAAATCACACAAACATTGGTTGCTTTTTCCATTATTCCATAATCAATGGAGATGCTTGGGCAGTATGAATATTGTTCTTGAATGAATGCTTTTTCGGCTTCTGTTGTGTAGAGATCTTTTCCTTGATTAAAAATAGTAGCAACTTCAGGTAGGTTATTGTTGAATGCTTTTAATATAGTTTTTACACTCCAAACAAATATTCCTGAATTCCAAAGAAATTCGCCGCTTTCATAAAATATTTTTGCTAGATCGAGGTTCGGTTTTTCTGTAAATACTTTTACTTTATTTATTCCGCCAACTGTCTCTTCATCTATTTGAATGTATCCGTATCCGGTTTCGGGTTTGTTGGGCTTGATACCTAGAGTCAATAAGGTATCATGTTTTTCCACAAAACCAAGAGCTTTATTTATAACGGTAGCAAACTCGTCTTCTTTAAGGATAAGGTGATCAGATGGTGCTACAACTATATTTGCATTCGGATTTATTGCATTGATATGATAAGCCGCATATGCAACGCACGGAGCTGTGTTTCTCCTAAGGGGTTCTAATAATATCTGACTGGGAGACAATTCGGGAACTTCTTGCATAGTAAGTTCGGCATAACTCTCATTCGTAACGATGAATATATTTTCGAGAGGCACAATTTTTTTGAATCGATCTACTGTCATTTGTAAGAGAGAACGACCTGTACCGAAGAAATCAAGAAATTGCTTAGGACGAGCTTCACGACTGAATGGCCAAAAACGACTGCCAATTCCTCCACTCATTATCACACAATAACTGTTTTTATTGTCCATGGTAAAATATGGTATGAATTTAAATTATCTGTTATTATATACGTCTAACATTAAGACGTAAACAAATGTAATATATTTTATGCAGAGAAAAAAATACTTCTTTTTTCAAAAAAGCGAATAGATGTATGGTGGTTTC
>JAVBJR010000878.1:0-2542 GCA_031546965.1 Dysgonomonas sp. | reverse complement strand
CTACTGTTGGATTTTTGTTAACCTTAACTTTTCCAATGTAAAATACCTCGCTGAATACAGTGCCAGTAAGAGATTCAAAATCAAATTAGCCGTTCAAAGGAATTGAGCAAATATGTTGGATTCCGTCTCAGATGTCTGCTGATCTTGCTTTGCTTCACAAGGCAAGCGAGGATGGAATACCAAATGACGTCACTACAGCGCTCCAGGCGTTGCCGCTGCCGTTCCCGTACGAGGGAAACGCCGCACAGAAACTCCCTATTGATGGCAGTAGTGTGCTGTAAAGACAAATGTGGCGAACTGTCGGGATTTTCAGTCAAAAAACCGTTTTTCATATGCTATTCCGATTGTTTCTAAGCTATATCAATATAAATTTTCCTCTGCATGTATACAGGGTGTAACGCACCTCAGAGCAAAGATTCTTCGTTAACATTTGGGCTGGAATATTTGGGGATGTCTTAATTGGCCCTTACATGCTTCTGCAACGTTTGGATGGGGTAACATATCTTGCATTCCTGCAGGATGCCTTACCTGATCTTTTGGAAGATGTTCCGTTAGCAACTAGGCAACAAATGTGGTTTCAACATGATGGCGCTCCAGGGCACTTTGCCTTGCCAGTTCGTACCTTCCTAAATGAACACTTTCCACAGCAATTGATTGGTCGAGGGGGACCAGTTGCATGGCCTGCAAGATCCCCTGATCTAAATCTACTCGACTTTTTCTTGTGGGGTCACTTGAAAAGTCTGGTGTACGAGAACGCCGTCAACTCGGAAGAGGATTTGGTGGCTAGAATTCACGCGGCTACGGAGCACATTAGAGCCACACCAGCAGTGTTTCAGGACGTGCGTGAATCTCTCGTTCGTCGCTGCAGAATGTGTATTCAAGTTGAAGGAAGACATTTTGAGCAGTTGATTTAAAGGAGAACTGTCACCATTTCCTGACATACCCTAAAAATCTCATCATAAGCTAAAACCATGGTGAAACACATGTTGTTGAAGTCAGATTTCAATTATAAAATGAAAAAAAAGTTATCAGCAATCTAAGCACAATTTTGTAGCTCCGCCCCTTTATTCGTTAAAATTCGGTTTGAAGTACAAAGCGTTAACGTAGTGCGATTGTTGCATTGCCAACTGTTGTCCAGATGTCCAACTATACTTGCATTTCAATGAAATTGCAGTTTTCCTTCCCCGAGAACCGCAAACAGACGGATTACGTACGTTCCCGGCAGTGGGCGTGGTCGAGCGATGAGTCAAGTGTACAAGTAATGGGCTAATCGGACTCTTATCCGATTTCTTTGAATAGCAATTGCTCAACATCCCTGCAGCCGAAAAAATTCGTAACCGGCCTGACTATTCTTCGATACTCGATCAATTTAGTGACCTTATGGTCTTTGCAATCAAAAATGACGAAAAATACCCTGACAGTTCTCCTTTAATAGTATTTCACTTCTAATATATCCAACTACACATAAAATTATTTAAGATATGGCAATGTTCAGTTTTGTTTAGTAGTAACCATTTTCTGGGCAAATACGGCTTGCATCTACCTAGCTGTCGCCCTAAATCACACTTCCCTGCAGGTCCTGTGTGCCTGTGTGACTGCCTACTTTCAGGGATTTTTGACCGAACTTCGGTAGCCCATAACTCACTTAGTAATCATCTTGTCGGTGCATAACGAACACAATGTGATTTTTAGCCCATCCACTCCAAACCCTTAAATGTTTTGCTCCGAGGTGCATTACACCCTGTATATGTGATTGCTATATCCAGTTTCAAATTCGTGATTTTTAAAATTAAAATATGACAGTCCGATTGCTTGACGAATTTTACCCTGTGATGTGAATAGCCCTGGTCTCCCGTGTTTATTTAAGTAAAACATACTTCTTTTATTAAAATACAGTCGAACCTCAATTATCTTGATAAGCTAGTTTAACTAAAATGCTGGACACATTTTTTACAATTAATTTACATTATCTCCTGGTTAGCATCGCTGATGTTGTCTGGAATGGATTAAATGATGTTGTGGCACAGCAAAACAATTTTTATACAAATGCTGTGGAGGGGGACAATGACAAGTATTCGGAATATGAGGACGACAACATACACCAAATATATGATGGGGACGATGAGGTTGATGATAATACAGAAGACGAACACGAAATGTACGAGGGGGCTGAGGAGTACGAGGAGGATGAGGAAGACATAGAGAGTGAGGAGAAAGATGACGATGAGTTGGTTGACTCGGATGCCTCCACATTAGTGTGGGACAACCCACTGTGGGCAGGTCTTTCCATTCTTGAGCCAGGACCACAACCACGACCCCGATACCCATGACCTGATATTATTATCGACAAAATAGTATATTATGTCAGTTAGATATACATTATTTATTGTTTTGGTGTTTGTTTATTTTTTGTATTTAAGGTCGAACATAAAAATGGTTTTCGAGGACGCGCGGCCAACAGGGGACGCCCCTGTGGAGCCCAATTGCACAGGGAAGCATGGCTGACAGCCCATGTTTTAAAATCCATATAAAAAAAACCTTA
>JAVBJR010000158.1:0-2624 GCA_031546965.1 Dysgonomonas sp. | reverse complement strand
ATCTCAAATAATAATTTAATTAGATATTGGATTTAGTTAATGAATATGAATAGATTTACCTGCTTATAAATGTCATCCCAGATTGTGTTTATGTCATTGTTGTCAATGTTTGCCAAAGAATGTTGTTCTAATTGATTCCACTGAGTCAAATTATTGTAGCACTGGAATATTATTCATTTATGAGTGCATACTACATACAAAAAACTTGGGTGAAAATGGAACATAACCATTAACATTCATCATACTTGCATAATTGAATCATCCCATAAATCCAGCTCACATTGTTCAGGATTTCCTTCTGGCCATTTTTCTTGATTATATACCTATAGAATAACAAATATTTCCATCAATCCATAGGTCAATTATATAATAATATAAACCTGCATTTCACATTTAACAATAGAAAATGCATTACTTTTTCATAGTGTTTCAGAGCAGTAGAAAAATCTCCTAATGTTTCTGCCTTCAAAGCCAATCTGGTCACTTCACGCGTGTTCAACTTGAAGGCAAATATTCCACTGACAGAGTCGTAATCACGGATTGATTTGTAAAGTCTGTAAATTAAATTCAGGCAGTTTAGATACAGAACCATGCAATCAGAATTCCACAAATATTAACTTACTCTGCCATTTTAATCCAATATCTTGAATTTACGGGAGGTGGATTACGTTCAAGTCGCATCTTTTTTGGTGCATGCACAGTCACCGATGACGTTTCTTTGGATATAATCTTTTCAAGGAACAGAATGGCTACAAGGAATACAACATCTCTATTCCATCATGTTTTTTTAAATTATTTCAAACAAAATTATAAATAAAAGCATTACCTGTATTCTGCTGCTTACTCATTGTAGCAGCCGTTACTAAATCTTCAACATCAAGTTGCAGATTCTCATATTCCAGGTACCATATATCCTTTTAAAAAAGAAAAGATGTAGTTATTCTTAACTGATCCTAAGTTAGGCATGTAAAGGCAGCAGCATGTACCAAGACAGATCCAACAATGGAAGGATTATACTGTGTAGTTGTCCGTACAATATTGTTGAAACTCTCCGCTATGTTCGATTTAACAGCCGGCAAATCTTCCGATTCAGTCTTAATATTATGAAGGATGCCGCGGATTAAAGAAGTGAACAAGATCCTTGCAAAGTTGTCATCTCTTTGGGCCAAGGCTTGCATAGGTGCGATTATGGCAGAGTAGTTTATTTGAATATCTGGCAAATCCCCTTTGCGATAACTACGATAGATGGTCACTTGGGCCTCACGTCTGCCTCTTTGTGATTGAATGAGGTCCTACAATATGATCATATTCCTCACAAACTTCATTTCTAAACACCTGTAGATATAAATACCTAACTAGATGTAAACGAAATATATTACAGTACCTCTCTTGTCTTCTTCAACCTCATTTGGCGCTTCATGAAAATATTCCTAATTCCCTCTTTATCTTTCAAAAAGCGACGTCTTAAGCGATGGTAATCTTCTTTTTCATCAGCACCTGCAAATATTAATTTAAATGCCATATGCAGAATTGTCATTATATATGAAACATTAACATTGCAGTTAATTACATGGTCTTAACCCAGAGTTTGTCTGCATATATTAAATTTAAATGCCATTTACAGAATTGTCATTATATGAAACATTAACATTTCAGTTAATTACATTCTTAACCCAGAGTTTGTACACCTTTAGACCCATAAAAAGAAATACCTTCCAAGAGCTTTCCCTAACAAAAAAATACCTCAGTTTTGTCCCATAAAACTGCTGTTTTGTGTATTTTAAGAATGAAAAGTGCCATTTTATGGGACAAACTGAGGAATTTTTTTATTAGGGTTGTAATCATTGTATAAAAATATATTAAAAACATTGATTATGCATTTCATTTTACACAAAAACGCTCTGAAAACCTTAATTATGTTCCGTACACAAACTATCTGCTTTTCGCATTGCTTAAGAATATTATAAAATCCTTAATTATGGTCCTCCTAAAAGGATATACGCTTTTGGCTCTGCACAAAAATGCTACAAAACCTTAATTACGCTCCACTCAGAAAAGATAACATTTGCACAAGAAAATTGAATATGTTCCAGCTGGTCTTGCACCATACCTGGAATTTGCCCATCAGTTGCCGGCAACTCTAGTTTGCCTTTTCCAAAGTTTGGTCCAACTGCCTTCAATTGCTCTCGTTTCCGTCCATATTTCAATGCTGATGGCAATTTTTTACCAACCGAAAAAAGCAAAGACGACTGTGACAGTTCAGTCGACTGACTCAATGAGTTCAAGGAAATATCACTGATAGTTGCCGGTGTCATCCAATTTCCCTGGGTGCCCATATTTGCTAATAAATGTAATAAATGTAACGAATATCAAGTATATGTATACATCCAGCTGCAATCTAATCACTGAAGCCTATACTGCGCACACACCTTGCGTAGGCGTGAACTGGACAATACCCTGAGTTGCCCTGATGTTATCATTTGTTGTATCTTGATCACTTACATCTTCATCCATCTGTGATGTAACTGTGTTTAGAAATAATGGCAGCATGCTTCGATGGCGTGCTTTCCATGAAGAGTTCAAACGATAGTCCTGTTTATACATTTCAGCATATATGTTATTAC
>JAVBJR010000040.1:0-3259 GCA_031546965.1 Dysgonomonas sp. | reverse complement strand
AATTCCATGTACTTCAAATAGGGGTATTTTTCTTTGGTGCAGTGCTGAGCAGGTACTCCTTGACCAACTGGTGGAGGATAGGATAGCTTAGTGCAGGGAGAGACACAAGCCACTGTGTGGTTTACTTTTATCACTCTTAAGGAGGGTTTACAATGACGCGATCGCTTGTTTACAATCAAGCGACGCGTCGAAGCAACGCGGAAAACGCGCGAGCGCGACCCCGAGCGCGTCTGTTGAATTGAAGTCAACTCTGACCGCTTCGGGACGCGCTCGACCGACACGCCGACCAATCGGAAAGGCGGGTTGGTGGCGCAGCCAATCGGCAAGCAACACACGGATTACATAAGGCGACTTTCTTAAGTTGTAATCTTCTACTTACGAAAATCAACTAAAAACGATGAATTTTGAGTTTATCTACTGAAAATTAAGCAATTTGCATGATAATTTGTTTTAATCCCGACCATTCTAACGTTTACATCGCTCGCTACTGCCAACTGTCGTTAAAATTCCGTTTTAGCGGGATTTGTACGACAGTTGTTCGGCAACATCGGCTTGCGCTCACGTGTTCACAACCGTCGCGTAGTTGTGAACATTTTTCCACAAGCGCGTCTTGGCCACGCCTTCCGACGCGACCGAGCGACGCGTTTTTGCGCGTCAATGTAAACGTAGCTTCAAACTCAACTCCGCGAGTGACGTCACCAAGCAAAAGCAAAGAGAGAAATAAAACACAAATTGTGACAATGAAGTTAATTGAGTAGAATGTTTTAGTTGGGCTGTTTGCCAAGTGTTGTAACTAACCAACCGGTTTTATTTGCAACATGCAGGCTGTGTATATAAGACCAAAGAGTTTGTGTAAAAATTCATCTCTTCTGGAACCTGTGTGAGTGAAGGTACTGGTGAAACCAACCTGTGTATTTCTGGTGACTATCAATTTGTGCTAAGTTGGGCTTTCAGTGATAAGTTGTTGTGAACATTGTTGACCCTTTAATCAGTATTAAAGTAGTTGAATTCAGTGAGTAGTAGTTGTGTGAGATGACTGCAAGGATGATGAACTAGTGTTTGTTCTGATTTAACAAAATATTTGGTCCACCTTCATGGGATTGATGCCATTCAACCGAGCGCAAGAACACAAATATGTTATTTAATTCATTGGAAGTATGATCGTCATTAAGTCAAAAATTAAATATTCTATACACATAACTGTTGAGGAAGCTTAAAGGTGAAAAGAAATGGTTTTGTAACCCCCCCTTGAAAGTTTCTCCAGCAGCTAAAAACGTGCCAATAAACACGTTAGCCGTGTCAGCATTTCATATGGATCAGCATACAATATTGTGCATGACACACTGCACTTCCGCAAAGTGAGTGCACGTTGGGTATCCAAGAGCCTGACGGAGGAGCAGATTGGCCAGAGAATAATGACATCCTTGGTTCCACTGCAATATGGAAGCAAATGTATAAAAACAGTTATTTTAATAATACATGCTATACAATTGGTGGCCAGTCAGTGCATTCAGTGTTTGATAGAACTTTTAAACCACAGCTTAAAATATGATTTTGCATTTACAATTTTACTGGTAGCAGCCATAAATGTTCAACACAGTTTATATTTTTGCCAGGATTCGATGTTATAGCAAATAATTTTTGTATGCAGGAAACATTACACACGACAATCTTACAGAAGTTGTGTATGATGTAACAAACAGTGCGAAATTAGACTATGAGACCAGAAAGAAGTTGCGTAATTTATGCTGGGAAACTATGTTTGGACAGGTATGTATAATTAAATAATTTGCGAGAGTGTAGCATAGTGATGGAGTAATTATGAATGTATAGTTTTACTGCAGAGAATACAAACAATTGCGCAATTCATAATTATGAGATGGTCATTTTCTTAATCAATGGATCGACCAATATGTTTCGGTACATGCATGCCATCTTCAGCGTCGATAAAAAAAGGAAGTACATTTAGAAATAAACGTGATCGAACACAAAAGTTTTATGAACAGGCACAGTGAAATTTCCCTTATTCAGCACCACACAAATCGATGAATTTGTTCTCAATAATTAACTCATTCACATAATGATTATCTTTATAGCAAAGTCACTGGACACAGCAACACTAATCAAAATTATGCACACATAAAAAAAAGAAAAAGCCGTTTCATTTTGAGAGGGTAATGAAGTGAATACATTCGACAAAAGAGTAAAACAATAAAAAACGAAATTCAACCTCTGTTTAGGGATTTAATAATCCCTGCACATGGGTCAAGCTGTTCATTAATATTTAATCCAGATTATTTCGTAATTAATTTGTTGATGTTTACTTTATTCTCACAATTATTCAGTTATAACTATTACCAGTTGACAGAAGGTTGACAAAAGCAATTTGCAGAAATTTCAAATTTCTGGGTTCTGCAAGTATTCTTTATATGTGATGTTAAAAGACCTACCTCTGTGTTTGAATTCAATGTTGATAAGTGTAAGGTGATGCATATTGGGACCAAAAATTCTGGGGCAGAATAGACGATGGATGGTAAAACGTTGCAAGTTGTTACTCCAGATAGGGACCTGGGGATTATTGTTGAGGACACGTTAAAGCAGGGTGGCTGGTGGCGCAGTGGTTAGAGCACTCGCCTTGTACCTCTGTGGTCCCGGGTTCGATACTGGGTCTAGCTTGTGCAAAGGAGTTTTTCTAGTTATCGTGCCAGCTTGCGATGGGTTTTCTCCGGGTACTCTGGTTTCCCCCATCACCTAATTAACTAGAATACCTTCATAGGGCTTCGCTGTGGGCCCCTAAAAAAATTGTATGTGCATTAAAATGCTTGCATACAACCCATATGGGTGTAAGGACTACGGGTTAGCACGCTTGCTTGCCAGGCTAAAGGATAAGGATAGGATGGGGCCCACGGGTTAAGACGCTATGGTAATGTATATGACCCTTTAGCTACAGGATTATTATTATTAGCTACAGGACATATTAAAGCCTGCAGCGCAATGTCTGGCTGCTTGTAGGAAGGGTAACTCTATTTTGGGTATGATGAGACGGGGGTTGGAGAGTCGTTCAAGGGAGGTGTGGTTACCGGTATATCGGTCCCTAGTTAAGCCCCCACCTTGAATATTGTGTGCAGGTCTGGGCCCCGTATTACAAAAAAGATATTCAAGCTTTAGAGAGGATTCAGAAGAGGGCGACAAAACTGATCAGTGGGATGTGGGGTTTGTCATATGAAGACCGTTTGAGGGAGCTTAAGTTGTTTTCATT
>JAVBJR010000099.1:0-52223 GCA_031546965.1 Dysgonomonas sp. | reverse complement strand
CTCTATTCTGATAATTTTATTCAATTGGTACAGAATAAGATAAATAAAAGACCAAGAAAAAAACTAAAGTATCAAACTCCATCTAAAATATTTTACGCATCTTTAAATTAGTTTGTCGCATTTGGTACTTGAATCTGCGTGGAGTTAAAAAAGTTTGGAAATACCAATGTTGTATTTATTTTTGCACATATATTAAAAGAATGAGCAGTTTTTATGATTAAAGAAAATTTCATCAAACTATATGAGGACAGTTTCAAATACAATTGGGATTTGCCCGCATTATCTGATTATGGAAACCCGGACGGCTTGTTTTACAAAGATTTGGCAAAGGAGATTGCTCGCTTACATATCTTATTCGATAAATTAGAAATAAAAAAAGGAACCAAAATTGCACTCATTGGAAAGAATACTCGCCAATGGTGCATTGTATATATGGCAACTATTACTTATGGAGCTATTATAGTACCTATTTTGCAAGATTTTCATCCTGATAATGTACATCATATAGTTAATCATTCTGAGTCGCAATTGCTTTTTGTTAATAATTCTATTTGGGAAGGATTAGATGAAGGGCAAATGTCTCATTTGATCGGTATTTTTACATTGTCCTATTTTTCTTGTATATACGACAATAGTAAAAAAAATGTAAAGTTAATTGTCCAAAATTTGGATGAAGAAATGACCAATAAATACCCTAAAGGTTTTTCGAAAGATGATGTAGTGTACGCAAATGTCGATAATACGGAATTGGTTCTAATTAATTATACATCAGGAACTACCGGTTTTAGTAAGGGGGTAATGTTATTGGCTAATAATTTGGCAGGTAATGTTACTTATGCAAAAACATTGGATCTCTTGTTTCGGGGAGATAGGGTTGTCTCTTTTCTGCCTTTGGCTCATGCGTATGGGTGTGCATTCGACTTTTTGTATGCTCTATCCGAAGGGGTTCATGTGACCCTACTAGGTAAGGCTCCGTCTCCAAAGATTTTAGCCGCTGCTTTTTCCGAAATAAAACCTAATCTGATAGTTACAGTTCCGTTAGTTATAGAAAAATTGTACAAAAAAGCAATATTACCTAAGTTGGAGAAATCGAGTATTAAAATGGCTCTGAAAATTCCTTTAATAAAAGACCAAATATATGCTAAAATCAGAAAAGGACTGATAGATGCTTTAGGCGGATCTTTCAGAGAAGTTATTATTGGGGGGGCTGCTCTTAATAGAGAAGTAGAGTGTTTCCTCCATAAGATTAAATTTCCATTTACGGTTGGTTATGGAATGACGGAATGTGCTCCTCTGATTTCATACGATCATCATTATGACTTTATTCCTACTTCTTGCGGGAAGATATTATCCATCATGGAAGTCCGCGTAGATTCTACCGATCCACAGAATGTATTGGGAGAAATACAAGTTCGTGGCGAAAATATAATGAAGGGGTATTACAAAAACGAGGAAGCTACAAAAACAGCTTTCACAGAAGATGGATGGCTTAGAACCGGGGATCTCGGTACTATTGATGAAAATAATAGGATTTACTTAAGAGGACGGAGTAAAACGATGATATTAGGGGCTAGCGGTCAGAATATATTCCCTGAAGAAATAGAAGCTAGACTGAATAACTTACCCTATGTTACAGAGTCTTTAGTAGTCACTCGAAACGGTAAACTAGTGGCTTTGGTCTATCCCGATTGTGAGGCGATACACTTAAGCGGATTAACATCGAGTGACTTAGATGCTATAATGGAAGAGAATAAACTGACTTTAAATAAATCGGTGGCAAATTACGAGGCTATTTCTTCTATTCATATATATCCGACTGAATTTGAAAAAACACCAAAAAAAAGTATAAAAAGATATTTATACGAAACATAATGCCTCTATATACTGTTAACTAGTATAATAGGATGCTCATAATTTAGCATGAGCATTTTATGTTTCCGAATGATGGATATATTTTCCATAAAAGTATTATCTTTGCAAACTGATATTAATTTATTTAATTACTTTAGCACTATATGGACATAGCAAGAGACGATGATTGGGATATCGTCATAAAACCCAAAGAAAAGGGAATTCATCTACACTTAAATGAAGTTTGGAAGTACAAAGATCTATTGTACTTGTATGTTAAACGAGATTTTATCTCCGCTTATAAGCAAACGATATTAGGACCTCTTTGGTTCTTTATTCAGCCAATTTTCTCTACACTTATTTATACTATAGTTTTTGGAGGAATTGCACAAATATCTACAGATGGTTTACCTCCTATGCTATTTTATATGGCAGGGGTTTTGTGTTGGAATTATTTTACCGATTGTTTGAGCCGTAGTTCCGGTACCTTTATGGGAAATGCTGGCGTATTTAGTAAAGTCTATTTTCCACGTTTGGTAGTACCTATTGCCGGATTAATTTCTGCAATTCTGAAAATGTTTATTCAATTACTATTGTTTTTTTCTATTTACATCTACTTTTTATTTAAGGGTTCTCCTATTGGTGTAAATGTATATGTTTTACTATTTCCTGTTTTGATTATTATGATGGCTGGTATAGGTTTTGGTATTGGTATAATTATTTCGTCGGTAACTATTAAGTATCGAGACTTAAATATATTGTTTTCGTTTGCTATTGGTTTAATAATGTATATTACTCCTGTTATTTATCCTTTATCGGCTATCCCTGCTAGATATGGAGCTCTTAAATGGATTATTCAATTGAATCCATTATCGTCTATTGTTGAAGCTTTTAGATATGGGATGTTAGGGACAGGAGAGCTGTCTTGGGGTGGTTTACTCTATAGTAGCATATTTACTGTTATTATTGTTCTGATTGGTATTGTTACCTTCAATAAGGTTGAACGCCGTTTTATTGATATTGTATAATTAAATAAGTAGCACATTTGTATGTCAAATATAGCAATTGAATTTGAAAATATATCTAAACAATATCGTTTGGGTACTATCGGAACAGGTACTTTAACCCATGATATTAACCGATGGTGGCATATGGTTAGAGGAAAAGAAGACCCTTATTTGAAAGTGGGGGATGTTAATGATAGAAGTGTAAAATCAACAAGCGATTATGTTTGGGCTCTAAAAGATATTTCTTTTAATGTTGAGCAGGGTGAAGTTTTAGGCATTATTGGAAAGAATGGAGCCGGAAAGTCTACCTTGTTAAAAATTTTATCAAGAGTCACTTCTCCTTCTACTGGTAGTATAAAAGCTAAAGGACGTATTGCTTCTTTATTGGAAGTAGGTACAGGTTTTCATGGCGAACTGACTGGACGGGAAAATATCTATATGAATGGTGCTATTCTAGGTATGACTAGAAAAGAGATAAATAATAAATTTGATGAAATTGTTGATTTTTCAGGAATCGAAAAATATATTGATACACCTGTTAAGCGTTATTCTTCGGGTATGACTGTTCGTCTAGGTTTTGCTATAGCTGCCCACTTAGAGCCTGAAATATTGGTTGTTGATGAAGTATTGGCTGTAGGCGATGCTGAATTTCAAAAGAAAGCTATCGGTAAGATGAAGGATGTATCTCAAGGAGGAGGACGGACGGTTCTTTTTGTGAGTCATAATATGGCTGCAGTGAAGAATTTATGTTCAAAAGGCGTGATATTATCTAACGGAACAATGAGTTTTAGTGGAGGTATCGAAGATGCTGTTGCCCGGTATTTAGCAGATGAAACAATTAAAGGAATTGTTAATAATTCTTGGGAAATTGATAAGGCTCCAGGTTTAGGAAATATCAAAGTGAAAAGTGCATATGTAAAATTTGAAGGGGAGTTTATTACAGTGAATACACCTTTTGAAATTATTACAGAGTTTTGGAATGAAGAAGAGGGTTTTCCTGTTAATGTAAGTATGCATTTATTTGACATTAATGGAGCGTGTGTTTTTAATGTTTTTACAGAAAACAAACCTCTATCAAGAGGACTACATCGTGCCATATTCCATGTACCAGGGCATTTAATGAATGATGGAATTTATTATGTAAGTAATATGTTTGTAACATCTGCTCGGTGTTATTTTAATCACGAACAAGCCCATTCTTTTGAAATAAGCGAAGATAGAGCCCATGATATAGAATGGTATGGTAAATGGGTTGGTGCTATACGACCAACCTTTATCAAGAATGATTATTATCAGATAGATCTTTAAAATATATAATTGTTATGATAACAGTAACTCAACCCGCCCTACCTCCACTTGACGAATTTATTCCTTATTTGGAGAAGATATGGGATAATAAATGGTTAACAAACAATGGTCCTTTTCATCAACAATTTGAAGAAGAATTGGCTAAATATTTGGGCGTTAAATATATATCTGTTTTCTCTAATGGAACGTTGGCTCTTATAACAGCTTTACAAGCATTAAGAATCACAGGAGAGGTTATTACAACTCCTTATAGTTTTGTAGCCACCACCCATTCATTATGGTGGAATAATATTAAGCCTGTTTTTGTTGATATTGAACCACAATTTATGAATATTGATCCGGCAAAAATAGAGGCTGCCATTACACCCAAAACTACGGCTATAATGCCGGTTCATGTATATGGGAATCCTTGTTATGTGGAAGAAATTCAGAAAATAGCTGATACTTATGGTTTAAGAATTATATACGATGCAGCTCATGCATTTGGTGTCAAAAAACAAGGTAATTCCATTCTTAATTGGGGTGATCTATCAATAATGAGTTTTCATGCAACAAAAGTATTCAATACAATTGAAGGGGGTGCAATTGTTTCAAATGATGAGAAAACAAAGAAACGTATAGATTTATTGAAGAATTTTGGGTTTAAAGATGAAGTTACGGTTGTTGAGCCTGGTATTAATGCTAAAATGAATGAAGTGCAGGCGGCATACGGTATATTACAGTTGAAGCATGTAGATTCTTATATTTTGAGAAGAAAAGAGATTGTAGCCTTATATAATCAATTGTTATCAGGTATACAAGGAATAACTCTAATGTCTGTAGATGATGAAGTTGAGCATACATATCCGTATTATCCCATATTTGTAAATACAAAGGATTATGGAATAAGTAGGGACAACTTGTATGAAAAATTAAAAACTTATAATATTTTAGGTCGGCGTTATTTTTATCCGTTGATAAGTGACTTCCCCACCTATAGAGGTTTGGCTTCGGCTGCAAAAGATAATCTTCCTATAGCTAATAAAGTGGCAAATGAAGTGCTCTGTTTACCTATTTATCCAAATCTTGCTTTTGAAGATATTGAGCGTATATGTAATTTAATAAAAAAATAAACTGTGATGAAAATAGCTATAATGCAGCCTTATTTTTTTCCGTATATTGGATATTTTCAACTGATTGGTGCAGTTGAAAAATATGTTATATACGATGATGTTAATTTTATAAAAAAAGGTTGGATAAATAGAAATAATATATTGGTAAATGGTGAAAAGCATCTACTGACTATTGAACTTCAGAAAATCAGTCAGTTTAAAAAAATAAATGAAATATTAATTAATTGTAACAACGATAAAATATTAAAGACAATATCCTATAATTATAAAAAAGCCCCATATTACAATCAAATTTATCCCTTGATTGAGGAAATAATTCTCTATGAAGAAAAGAATCTTGCATTATTTCTTTATAATAGTATTCTTAAAATTTCATCTTATTTGAGACTTGATACGGAGATAATATTATCATCTTCTTTAAATAAAGATTCAACATTAAAAGGTGCGGATAAAATTTTACAAATCTGTAAGGAAATAGGGACTAATGATTATATAAACCCAATTGGAGGAGAAGAACTATATTCGAAAGAATCTTTTCTTGCAGAAGGGGTCAATCTTTCTTTTATAAAGACAGGAGACATAGTATATAAACAACTTTCAAATATTTTTATTCCTAATTTATCAATTATAGATGTTTTGATGTTTAATTCACTAGATGAAATAGATAAATTGTTGAAAAATTATACATTAGTCTAAAATGGATCTATTCGGATTGAAACTCAAAAAACTTGAATATAATTTAGAGGATTTAAGTTTTTTAAGAGAAAAATTGAAGTTTTTCGATCAATATTTTAACCCTCTATTGAGTAGTTTAGTTGAACTTGATTCATATGCTGAAAAATTACTCTTAAATGCTTATTTAGAAACACTTTTTATCAGAGATAAATTTATTGGTTTTTATGCTGTTTATGTAAATAACAGAATAAGCGATGAAGCCTATTTTACTTTGTTGGCTATATCAAATGAATACGGAGGTTTGGGTTATGGACAGTATTTATTAAGTCGAATTGTAGAGATTTCAAAAATTCAAGGATTTAAAAGTCTAAAATTAGAAGTAAATATTTATAATGACAAAGCTATCTGTCTTTATAAAAAGAACGGTTTTATTATAATAGATGAGGATAATACAGGTACTGCTACTACTTATTATATGAAAAAGAGGTTAGTGTAATGGAAAATAAAGTAGTTGTATCTGTGTGTGTACTAACTTATAATCAAGAAGATTACATTAGGCAAACAATTGAAAGTGTTTTATTGCAAAAATGTAATTTTCAATTTGAGATAATAATCGGTGAGGATTGTAGTACAGATGATACGCGTAGAATATGTTTGGAATATAAGAGCCAATATCCAGATACTATATCCTTATTTTTTCCGAAGGAAAATATAGGAGTCACAAAAAATTCTTTTGAGGTATTAAGCCGATGTTTAGGACGATATATTGCTTTTTGTGAGGGGGATGATTATTGGACAGATCCTTATAAGTTGCAAAGGCAAGTTGATTTTATGGAAAAAAATCCAGACTATTCTCTTGTTTATCACAAAGTGAATGAATTTTGGGAAGAACTAAATACTATACAGCCCGAAACCATTAATACCTCGAACGAAGAGCTAACCTATTCAATTTTAGATTTGGCCAAAAACAATTTTATTCACACCCCATCTGTTCTGATTAGAAGTAATGGTTTAAACTTTACAAAGTTAAAGCAATTATCGAAAGTTAGCGATTATTATTTATGGATGTTGTGTGCTCAGAAGGGTAAAATTAAATATTTCCCAGAAATCATGGCTGTATATCGGGTATCAATAAATTCTACCTGGGCATTAAAAGCTGAGAGCTTTAGATTTAGTAATTGGCTTATTATGTTAACCACTCTTTTAAATGAGTTTACAAGTAATCAAGATGTCCATACTGAATTATTTGTTCAAGCCAAAGAAATTTTTAAAGGATTTTATAACCAATGTGTAAGAAATCAGTATAAAGAACTACTGGATGTAACGACTAAAAAATTATTATTGGCTTCCTCTGATTTTCAAGTTTGGTGGTTTATTTATATGTTACATATAAAGGCTAAAAGGGGATATCGAATTAAATATTACTTTTATCTACTAAGTAAACAGTCATTAAATTCTATTTGGTTGTTAAAGAAATGTTTATATTAATTATTAACATAAAAATGAATAATGGTTTCTATAATTATTCCTAACTATAATCATTCTCGCTATTTAAGAAAGCGTATTGACTCAGTTTTGACTCAAACTTATCAAGACTTTGAGTTGATTATACTGGATGATAAATCTACAGATAATAGTAAAGATGTAATCGAAGAATATCGTAGTAACTCTCAAATCTCTCATATTATTTATAATGAAAAGAATAGTGGGTCAACTTTTAAACAGTGGAATAAAGGTGTTGCTTTAGCTAAAGGAGAGTATATTTGGATTGCTGAAAGCGATGATATTGCTGATCCTACATTACTAGAGACTCTATTTGCAGGAATAAAAGAAGCGGATGCAACTATAGCTTACTGTGACTTATATAAGATTGATTCAAAAGATAATAATACAGGGAATTGGAGATATAGATATCAAGATAATTTTGGTACTTCTATTTTTCATTCTAATTTTTCAATGATCGGAGAAGAATATATTAATAAATATCTTTCATTCGAAAATACATTACCTAATGCAAGTAGTGTTTTATTCTCAAAGGATGCTTATTTAGCTGTTGGAGGAGCTGATGAAGATATAAAATACTGTGCTGATTGGTTACTATGGCTAAAGCTATTAACTAAAGGTAAAGTTTTCTATACAAATCAGAAGTTGAATTATTTTAGAAGGCATGAAGGTAGTGTGATTACATCTATTTGTAGTAATGATAATATTGATCTTTTTCGAGAGAAATATACTATATTGATGAAGTTAAGGTATTTAGAGTTCTTGAAAGAAAGGAGGGATATACCATCTTTTTACAAGAAGTTTAAGAATACTATTGCTAATGATTCGATGATTGAATTTATTTTTCTATGGAAAAATAAGAGATATAAAAAAGCTTTGTCATATTTATATTTGTCTTTTACTTATTCGTCGGATTTATTGTTTATTCCCAAATATATTTTGTTTAAATTGAAGAATAGATGATATCAATTATCACATCAACCTATAAAGCTGAGAATTTTCGGAGATTCTCGGAAAATGTAAAATTGAATATTGGAGTTGTTTATGAAGTAATTCCAATTGATAATCCTGGTTTAATGGGTCTGTGTGAAGCATATAATAAGGGAGTTGAAAAGGCTCAACACCCATATATTTGCTTTTGTCATGATGATATTTTAATTCATACACCCAATTGGGGACAAGAGGTTATTGACATATTTGAAAACAATCATAATGTCGGATTACTGGGTGTTGCAGGTGGTAGCTACAAACCTTGGATTCCTTCAAGTTGGTTTTTTACCGGAGATGAGAAATATGGGAAGATGAATGTAACACAGGTTTATCCTCAAAGTAATGAGATAACAAAATGTTATAAGAATCCAAATAATAAAATATTAGATGAAGTTGTTGTCTTAGATGGTTGCTGGTTTTGTACTACAGCAACTATTGCAAAAGAATTTAGGTTTGATCAGGAAACCTTTCCGAGTTACCATTGTTATGATATTGATTACTCTTTGCAAGTAGCTCAGAAGCATCAGAATTTAGTTACTTTAGGTATTGAACTGGAGCATTATTCGTATGGTGATTTTACAACCGGATGGCTCGAAGAATCATTTAAACTTCATAATAAATGGAAAAAGGTATTGCCTTATTATATTGGAGATGTTTCAGTATACGAAATCTCTCAAAATGAATTTAATACCTTTTGTTTTATTCTAGCCAGAGTTGAGAAACATAAAAAATGTATTTTTCAACTATTGAAGTTGCTCTACTCGTTGAGGTTGCTTAAATTGGTGAAATGGAATAAATGGATTTTATTGAATAAATATACTTTGGGAGGAATGTATCGCATTCTAAGAAATAAACAAGTTTAAATTAGCTATGGTTTCAGTAATTATTCCCAATTATAATCATGAGAAATATCTTCAACGCCGAATTGATTCGGTATTGAACCAAACATATCAGGATTTTGAACTTATTATTTTAGATGATAAATCGAAAGACAATAGTATCGAGATTATTGAAAGATATAGAAATCATCCTAAAGTTTCTCACATTATTTATAATGAGGTTAATAGTGGCACAACCTTTAAACAATGGAAAAAAGGAATAGAACTAGCTAAGGGCGAGTATATTTGGATTGCCGAAAGTGATGATTATGCAGATATCACATTTTTAGAAAAGGTAATATCTTCAATAGAAAAAAATAATTCAGTAGTTTGCTTTTCACAATCATATATAATTGACGAATATGATACTATTAAGCGAAAAAAAAATGCAATTTTAAAATCTGACTCCTCTAGTTTTGATTATTTTCTTTCCAATAATTTACTTTATGGAAACGTAATATACAATGCAAGTATGGTACTATTCAGAAAAGATGCAGTAGATCAATCTATTTGGGATGAATTAATTAAATTGACTTATTGCGGAGATTGGTTGTTTTGGGCATATGTTATAATGAATGATCGAGGTACGATTTCGGAAGTAAAGGAATATTTGAATTATTTTAGAACGCATAGCTCCAATGTATCCAATAGATCTGAAATCAATGGACTGACTTTTTTAGAAGGTTTCCCCATCTCTAAAATGATTGCAAAAAAACAAGGAATTAAGCTGAGTAAGCAATTTCACGAGAAATGGTTTAGTGAGTGGCAGCACTACCGAGAGTTTTATTTACTATCAAAGAAAACAAATTTGAAAATTCTGTTGCTGTTTTTAAGATACGACCCAACGATAGCATTCTATGAATTTAAACGGTTATTTCTAAGATTATTAAAATAATGAATACAAACCATCCATATACAATATCGGTTCTTATGCCTGCATATAACGCTGCGGAGCATATAAGAGAAGCTATCAACAGCATATTGGAACAAACATTTACCGATTTTGAATTTCTAATAATAGATGACGGATCAACAGACGATACCGCAAATATTATTAAAAAGTTTAATGATTCTCGAATCAAGTTGATTCAGAATGAGGGAAATAAAGGATTGATTTACTCTTTAAATTATGGACTGGATATTGCACAGGGAAAATACATTGCCCGAATGGATGCCGATGATATAGCTCTGAACGTAAGGTTTGAAAAGCAGGTCGATTTTTTAGAAAATAATCCCGATATATCCATTCTTGGAACAGCTTTTGTATTTTTAGGCACTCCGTACGAAATACATTATCCCCATTATAATGACGAAATACGGATTAAATTATTAGACGATGGTGCTTTTGCACATCCAACAGTAATGATGCTCCGAGAGGTTATCAATTTGAATAATATCCGCTACAATGCTGATTATAAATACATAGAAGATTATCAATTTTGGATAGAAGCAGCTATCAAGAATGTGAAGATGGCAAATTTGGATGAAATATTATTAAAATACAGGCAGCATCCGCAACAAGTAAGCCATCAGAGAAATCGAGAACAAGAGCGAAGTAAACAAAGAATAAAACTGGAATATTTGTCTCATTATTTTGGCGAAAGTCTAACTCCAAACGAGCTTATTTCTGTAAATAAATATTTTGATATTGATTTACCTTCAAAAATGTTGATTCTTGATAAATTAAGCAGAATTAATAGAAGGCATAATTTGTTTTATCAGAAGTCCTTTGATCGATACATTGGTATCCTTATTTATCGAAATGTACCTAGGGATCGATTGATTCCTTTTCGAGAATTGTTAAAAGTAATCGGGAATAATGTATCTTTGAAGTTCATAAATGTTTTGTTTAAAATAAATATAAAAAAATTGCTCGGAAAGTAATTGATATTATGTCTACAACCTCTCCCACTATATCTATAATTGTACCTTGTTATAATCAGGCACAATACTTACCCGAAACATTACAGACAGTTTTGGATCAGAATTACCAGTACTGGGAATGTATCATTGTAAATGATGGATCACCCGATAATACAGAAGAGATTGCATTAGAATGGTGTGAACGAGACACACGGTTCAAATATTTAAAGAAAGAAAATGGAGGTTTATCCGATGCCCGTAATTATGGGATTAGGCATTCGGTAGGAAAATATATATTACCTCTAGATTCGGATGATAAAATATCCCAAGATTATATGCTCGAAGCTATTGATGTTTTAGAAAAAGATCCATCTATAAAACTTGTATTTTGTAGAGCAAAACTTTTTGGAGTTGATAATGACGAATGGGATTTATTACCGTATACATATGATAATTTGTTGTTTGTACGTAATTGCATTTATTGTTCTGCAATTTATAAACGTTCGGATTATGATCAGACAGTCGGCTATAATAAAAACATGATTTATGGTTGGGAAGATTATGATTTTTGGCTAAGTTTACTCAAACGTGAAGACAAAGTAGTTAAGCTTGATAAATTTCATTTCTTTTATCGAACAAAAAACGTATCAATGCGTACTTTAATAAATGAAGAGAAGGAACATTATCTGAGACTTCAAATATTCAAGAATCATATGGATATTTATCTTGAATATATTAATCCTATTGAAGTATATAATGAACTAAAGCGTTATAAATTTATCGAATGCTCTCATCAATACAAAATAGGTAATGCTATACTAGCCCCTTTTCGGCATTTATATAAATTACTTAAAAAGAAATAATACGTTTTGATATGGTGTATATAGAACTAAATGGTCGGATTGGGAATAATCTATTTCAGATAGCTACAGGGGTTTCTTATGCTAAAAAATACAATCTGGACTATGAGGTTGTATGCCATGATGGTTATTTCTTACCAAGGCCTGATAATTGTTATATAAAAGATTATGTAAAACAATTTAAAGACAATATTCTCCGAAAAACACCTATTCAAGAGGAGCGGCCGCAGGGAGACTGTTTTTATTATTACGATATTGATTTTGTATATAGAGAAATACCATATCACGAAAATATTTTATTGTACGGAACCTTTCATTCCTATAAATATTTTGATAAAGAGTTGGTGAATGAATTATTTGAGATTTCACCCAATGAGAAGGAGTATATTCTCAATAAATATGGGCATATATTATCACAAAATGTAACTTCTATCCATGTTCGCAGGGGCGATTATTGTAAGCAACCTCATAAATATGCAGTCGCATCGATGCCTTATTTTAATAAAGCGATAGATTATATTGGACGCGATAATTTGTTTTTGGTTATTAGCGATGATATTGAGTGGTGTAAACAAAATTTTAAAGGAGATAATTTCTATTTTAGCGATAATGAGAAACCGATCATCGATTTGTATATTCAGACACTGTGTAGTAACAATATTATAAGTAATAGTACTTTTAGTTGGTGGGGAGCATGGTTGAATCCTAATCCTAATAAGATAATAATATATCCTGATCCGTGGTACGGAAAAAGTTTTAGTAATTATAATACAAAAGACCTAATCCCAATAGATTGGATAAAAATCAAAAGTAAATTATCCGGAAAATTATACTTTTTAGCTGTGTTCTTGAATTTTAAAGAAAAACTGCAAGAATTGATGCCCAAATCAATAAAGGAACGGGTTAAGACACTTCTTAAAAATAAAGGATGAAAGTAGTTACGCTAAGTACTAAAGATTCGTTTGGAGGAGCTGCACGTGTTGCATTTCGCCTACACGAAGAAATCAATAAAATGGGTATTGAAAATATTCTTTTGGTTAATAACAGAAGATCGGTATCTCCAACAGTACATTTGGCAGAGAATTACCACGATCCGCAAAATGGTATTACCCGTTTATTTAATAAATACAAACTTAAATTTCAGGAAAAAAAAAGGCGTATTATTTGGGGTAGTTATCCTTATAAACAAGACAAAATATTATCGGATATTGCTATCTCTTTATTGAAAAACTCATTGGATAGAATTGATTTCGATCTTATTCATATGCACTGGGTGGGAGAGAGTTATGTTAATTTTACCGAATTTTCGAATGTAGATGTACCTATAATATGGACGATACACGATTGCTTTTCGTTTACAGGACTATGCTCTTATTTCGAAGATTGTGATAAATACAAAAGCCATTGTAATGCCTGTCCTCAATTGGGATCGACCAAAGAAAAGGATCTGAGCTATAAGGTTTTTGAGATGAAAAAAAAGCGATATTCTTCTCTTCGTTTTCATATCGTAAGTCCGAGTAAATGGTTGGCTAAGGTTGCCAAAGATAGTGTTTTGTTGAATAAATATCCTGTAACGGTTATCCCGAATGGTATAGATACATCTGTTTTTCTCCCGATGGATAAAAAGCAGGCAAAGAAATCATTATCTTTAGATCCAAGTAAAAAAACGATATTGTTTGGCGGAATCTCTGCAATGGCCGATCCTCGCAAAGGAGGTGATTTATTGCGAGATAGTTTGAAGCAATTATCGGAAACGTATACCGAGAACGAAATTCAATTATTGATTTTTGGAGCGGAGAAGGAAGACGATTATCAATTTGAGTTCCCTACAAAGTTTTTAGGCTATGTCAGCGAAGAAGCAGATCTCAATTTAGCATATAATGCGGCAGATGTGACCATAGTGCCATCGAGACATGAAAATTTGCCAAATACAATTCTTGAAAGTTTATCATGTGGGACTCCTGTAGTGGCGTTTGATATTGGCGGAAATACGGATATGATCGATCACCAGCAAAATGGATATTTAGCCAAACCTTTTAACTCATTGGATCTTACACAAGGCATTCTTTATATTTTTGATAATGAATACAATATCGAGTTTGGTAATAATGCCCGGAAGAAAATTTTGGATAATTTCAAGATAGAGGATATTGCCCAAAGGTATACCGAATTATATAACCAAGTTTTAGAATCAAAGAGCTATGACTCTAATAATATAACAGATGAATAATAATAAATGTCTTATTTGTGGAGGCGAAATCAATACATTGTTTTCGACATGTGTATTATATAAATATGATGTAAGCTATCATAAATGTTCATGTTGTGGATTTATTCAATCAGATGCTCCATACTGGTTAGACGAAGCATATAGTGATGCAATTGCTTCGATGGATATTGGATTGGTATATCGTAACTTGGTATATTCGTCGGCTGTAGAAAAGGTAATAAAAACGTCATTCGATTATGATAAAAGATTTCTTGATTATGCCGGCGGATACGGAATGTATGTCCGTTTGATGCGTGATAAAGGATTCGATTTTTATTGGGATGACAAATATTGTAAAAATCTATTTGCCCAATATTTCACACTTGAAAAATTGGGACAATCTCAAAAATTTGAGGCTGTAACAGCTTTTGAAATATTTGAACATCTAGCTAATCCTCTAGAGGATATTGAAAAATTGTTCACTTACTCTGATTCGATTATTTTTTCGACTGAAATGGTGCCTAACAAAGAAATAACTAATACGAATGACTGGTGGTATTTTGCCCCTGAAGGAGGTCAGCACATTAGTTTTTATACCCAAAAGGCATTTGAGATTATAGCAGCCAAATTTTCATGTAACTTTTATTCTAATGGAAAAGACCTTCATATTTTGACTAAAAAGACTTTGAAGAAGAATCCGTTAGATTATACCCGAACTTTTTGGGATAAGGTTGTTGATCGATTGATTGGTATACTAAATGGCACTAAAAGTAATGCACCTGCCAAAGTTTATTTAGCAAGTAAAATACCTCAGGATGTGAAATATATACGTCACATAATTCATCCTAAAGACTGATTATATTTGATTACTTAGTTTATTATGAAAGTACTATATGATCATCAGATATTTGAACATCAACGCATAGGTGGTGTATCTCGCTATTTTGCAGAGATTATCAGACATCTGCCTGCCGATATGGAGGCTGAGGTGTCTGTACAATATGCGCTTAACGAATATTTGAAAGGGTTAAATGTCCCTTTCGAGTGGAAGTATCAGCTTACATCTTATTATTCTTTTCTTCCCAATATAAATTTTAAGGGAAAGAAGAGACTTTATTCATTTTTAGAGAATAAATTTCCTGAGAGATATCCTGATTTTTATCACATTAATCAGGTAAAAACAATAGAAAAACTTCAGAAAGGAGATTTTGATATTTTTCATCCGACATTTTTTGGCGATTATTACTTAGATTATCTCAACGGTAAACCTTATGTGCTGACTGTTCATGATATGATAATTGAGTTATATCCGGAGTTTATAAACAGCCCAGAATTTATCAAACGAAAGAAAAAATTAGTTGATAATGCGGCTCATATTATTGCAGTATCGGAAAATACTAAACGGGATATAATAAACGTATTTGGAACTTCTGCCGATAAAATATCGGTAACTTATCATGCTTCGTCTTTGATAGATGGAGGAAGTAAACCTCAAAATTTACCCGAAAAGTATCTTCTTTATGTAGGAGACAGGCGGCTAGGGTATAAAAATTTTAGTTTCTTCATCTCCTCTATTCAACCGCTTTTGTTGGAAAATAAGGATTTATATGTAGTATGCACAGGCGATTGTTTTACACCCGAAGAAAGCAGTTTTTTTGAGGCTTTAGGGATAAAAGATCGGCTTAAAATTATATTTGTGGACGATACTGAATTGCTAGGATTGTATAAATCGGCTCAATTGTTTATTTATCCGTCTTATTACGAAGGATTTGGTATTCCCATTTTAGAGGCATTTCAGGCAGAATGTCCTGTTATTTTGAGCAATGCCAGCTGCTTCCCCGAAGTTGCAGGAGATGCAGGAGTTTATTTTGATCCTAAATCGCCTGCACAATTAAGATTTGCCGTATCAAGTGTATTGGATAATAAAGAGTACAGGCACGAAATTGTGAACAGAGGAAAACTGCGATTGCAAAATTTCTCCTGGCAAAAGAGTGCTCTGCAAACCGTAGATATTTATAAAAGTGTATTAAGCAAGATCTAATGGCAAAAGTTTCTATAATAACCATATCGTATAATAATGCAAAGGGATTACTTCGCACTATCGAAAGTGTAGTTAATCAAACGTATACCGATTACGAATATATTATTATAGATGGTGATTCGTCGGACGGAAGCAAAGAGATTATAGAATCGTTTTCCGATAAGATTACCTATTGGGTAAGCGAACCCGACAAAGGGGTATACCATGCTATGAATAAAGGTATAACCGTTGCTAAAGGTGAATATTTTCACTTTTTGAATTCAGGAGACAGTTATGCTGCTAATGATGTTTTGAAGAAGACATTTACACAACAATATAAAGAGCCTCTGTTACGAGGTATTCAAATATGCGATTACGGAACTCATCAAGTGCGGTGGGAAAACTTAGGGAGTAGAGAAGTCACTCTTTACGATATGTTTGTGAATACGATGTTACATCAAGCTACATTTATCAGACGCGATATGTTTGAGAAATATGGTATGTACGACGAAAATCTCAAGATAGTATCGGATTGGAAGTTTTTCTTTCAAACGATATTAGGTGGAGAAAAAACGGCATTCCTTAATTTCGAGATTGTTCTTTTCGAGATGGAAGGTATTAGTACCAACAAAGCTCACGGAGAGCATCATCTAAAAGAGCGCAGAAAAGTCACGAAAGAGTTAATGCCGCATAATCTATTACCGGATTACGAAAGACTTCGATTCTTGGAAGGTGATGCCTATATTTCGACTTTCATAAAATCGAATAAAGTAATTTATTTCTTTTTTAGAGTATTGTACAGATTGTTTGGAAAAAAATAATTTATGGAAAGCTATCCCAAAATATCGATTGTTACGCCTAACTATAATCAAGAAAAGTATCTTGAAGAAACAATACTCTCGGTATTGAATCAAGGGTATCCTAATCTTGAATATATAATTATAGACGGCGGTAGTACCGATGGTTCTATTGATATTATAAAAAAGTATGCCGATAAGTTGGCGTATTGGGAGAGTACGCCCGATAAAGGGATGTATGATGCTATACGCAAAGGCTTCGGAAAATCGACAGGAGAGATTATGGCATGGATAAATTCCGATGATATGTATCAATCCAAATCCTTTTTCACAGTTTCCGAGATATTCGGTAAATATAAAGAAGTTAATTGGTTATTGGGATTTCCGTCTGTGTACGATGCTTTAGGACGTATTGTAGAATGCCCGCATACGATGCGTCAGTGGTCTAAATATGATTTGTTTATAGGGCAATATCAATGGATTCAACAAGAGTCGGTATTTTGGCGTCGATCCTTATGGGAAAAAGCCGGGTCAAGAATAGATTCTGAGTTAAAATATGCCGGAGATTTCGAACTATGGTTTAGGTTCTTTGCATACGAAAAACTATATGTAACTACTGCAATTTTAAGCGGTTTTAGAATGAGGGATGGCGAACAACTCTCGATGAAACAGAAAGATGCTTATGATGAAGAAATTCGCTCAGTACTGAAATCTAAGATATATACAAAAGAAGAACAAAATATTCTGAAAAGGTATAATAAACGAAAGGATCAATTCTTGTTTTTATCAAAATTCAGGATATTAGATGCAAAACTTATTCTGGATAAGTTTAAGTTGGATAATTTCGGATATCCTCCCGTTATTTCGTTTGATCGACATGAGCAATGTTTTAAACTTGGAAATCAGTAAAATAGATGAAAGTATCGATTATTACCATAAATTGGAATAATAAGCTGGGTTTGGAACAAACGATACAGAGTGTCTTGTCTCAAACTTTTTCTGATTATGAGTTCATTATAATTGATGGTGCGTCTACTGATGGAAGTGTGAGTATTATTCAAGAAAACAAAGACAAGATTCATCATTGGGTAAGTGAGCCTGATTCGGGTATTTATAATGCCATGAATAAAGGCATTTATGCTGCACAGGGCGAATACTGTTATTTTCTCAATTCGGGAGATGTTTTTGCTTCTGATAATGTGTTGAAAGATATTTTCAAGCATGATGTACAGGCAAATTTTGTCTGTGGCAATATTATTTTGGACGAAAAAGGAAAATTGAGAAAGGATGATAGTTACAAACACCGCGATTGGCTGTTTTCGTTGTACGACATTTATTCGAGTTTCCTCTGCCACCAAGCATTTTTAGTCAAAAAAGAAATGTTTAACAAATACGAATATTATGACGAAACACTTCGCATCATGTCGGACTGGAAACATTTTTTAATAGCCATTGGTATTCATGGCGAAAAGGTGCAGTACGTAGATGTGGATATTGCTATCTATAATACCGATGGTTTGAGTAGTACAATCGGGGGAAAAGCCATTTTAGCTGAAAAACAAAAAGTGGCTAAAGGGGAACTATCCGATCAGGTATATAAGGAGATCGACAGGTTATACTATCTGTCGAGAAATGGATTTGTTGTAGACTTTGTTCACTCAAAAAAATGGATTCATTTTCTATTTAAAGTCTTCTTGAAGATTTGTGTAACATTAAGATTAACAAAGTTATAGAAAGGAGAAAGGGATTCTTTATAATATAACAGACAATATGTAGGGTATTATCTGTAAAAGTTAAACCTAGATCTAGCAGTCGGTAAAATTTTCAAGGATTTATATTTGGGTTTTCTAAGACACAATTTATTGGAATAGGAATGATATTAGAGGGGGATTTTCGTCCCCCTTGACCATTCAAAATATTCATTGTACCAACCTTAATTTCACAGCTTGTAAAGCTGTTTATATTTTTGGTGCGTTTGCCCTATTTTTTAACCCTTGATTCGTATAATTCAAAAAAAATAGCGAAATTTGTAGAATATGGTATCTTAATTGTTTTGGATATCCTTTAAATAAAAGAAAATCTAGAATTAAAATAATCAAATAAAAACAAGATGACTAAAAGTGCATTACAAGTAGCTAGAGCTGCTTATAAGCCTAAAATGCCTAAAGCATTACATGGTACTGTAAAAATCGAAGAAGGTGCGGCAACCCAATCAATTGCAGATCAAGAAGCTGTAGCAAAACTTTTTCCTAACACGTATGGTATGCCTATTGTGAAGTTTGTAGAAACAACTGACAAAATTGACTACCCTACTGCTAATGTTGGTGTTATCCTTTCAGGAGGTCAAGCTCCGGGTGGACACAATGTTATAGCCGGTATTTTTGACGGTATCAAAAGTCTGAATAAAGACAATAAAGTTTATGGTTTTTTGATGGGTCCCGGTGGTCTTATCGACCATAAATATCAAGAATTAACTGCTGATATTATTGATGAATATCGTAATACCGGTGGTTTTGACATTATTGGTTCGGGTCGTACTAAATTAGAAACTACAGAACAATTTGATAAAGGTCTTGAGATTCTTAAGAAATTGAATATCAAAGCTCTTGTTATTATTGGTGGAGACGATTCTAACACAAATGCCTGTGTATTAGCCGAGTATTACAAATCAATCAATGCAGGTGTACAAGTTGTTGGTTGTCCTAAAACAATTGATGGTGACCTTAAAAACGAAATGATCGAAACATCTTTCGGTTTTGATACTGCTTGTAAAGTGTACTCGGAAGTTATCGGTAACATTCAACGCGATTGTAACTCGGCTCGTAAATACTGGCACTTCATCAAATTGATGGGTCGTTCGGCTTCTCACATCGCTTTGGAATGTGCTTTACAAGTTCAACCCAACTTCTGTATTATATCAGAAGAAGTAGAAGCAAAAAAACAATCTTTGGATGATATTGTGAATGATATTGCAACTGCTGTGGCTAAACGTGCTGCTAAGGGCGACAATTTTGGAACAGTTCTTATCCCCGAAGGATTAATCGAATTTGTACCTGCAATCAAAGCGCTTATTTCTGAATTGAATGATTATTTGGCACATCATCAGGCTGAATTTGATGCTGTTGCAAAAGATCAACAACGTCAATATATTATCAGCAAACTTTCGGCTGACAATTCTGCAGTATATGCAAGCCTTCCCGATGGTGTAGCTCGTCAGTTGACTTTGGATCGTGACCCACACGGAAACGTTCAAGTATCATTGATCGAGACTGAAAAACTTCTTGCAGAAATGGTAGGTAACCGTTTGGCTGAATGGAAAAAAGCAGGTAAATATGATGGTAAGTTCTCTGCACAAGTTCACTTCTTCGGATACGAAGGTCGTTGTGCTGCACCATCTAATTACGATGCTGACTATTGTTACTCACTAGGGTATACTGCTTCGGCTCTTATCGGTGCAGGTAAAACAGGCTATATGTCATCTGTTCGTAACACTACAGCTCCGGCAGATCAATGGATTGCAGGTGGTGTGCCTGTAACAATGATGATGAACATGGAACGTCGTCATGGCGAAATGAAACCGGTTATTCAAAAAGCATTAGTAAAATTAGATGGTGCTCCATTTAAGTTCTTTGCTGCAAACCGCGAGAATTGGGCTATAAATACAGAATATGTATATCCGGGTCCTATCCAATATTTCGGACCAACAGAGGTTTGCGACCAAACAACTGTTACTCTCAAATTAGAGCTAGGTAAATAATAGACCTATTTATACTTAAGAAAAAGGCTGTCTCAAAAGGTGTATTCTGTGTCGTCATTGCGAACGTAGTGAAGAAATCTCTCCAACAAAAGAAGATTGCTTCGTTGTTCCTCCTCTCAATGATGCCCCTAGACTTTTGGGGCAGTCTTTCTCTATTTATAATAGCTGATATGAACCTCCGGGTATTGTTCTTACAATTCCCTTCATTTCCATGGTTAATAGGGTCGATAACAGATTAGAGAGCGGTATTCCTATTTGATTTGCAATCAGGTTGATATGCAAGGATTCTTTTATTGTCAGCAAGTCATATATAGCTTGTTCGTCTTCTGATAAGTCTAAAAACAACTGCTGTTGCTTAGGCTTATTCACGTGTTTAGTCACATCCCATTGCATGTGTTTAATAAAGCTGTCGGCAGATTGCAATAGTATAGCTTTGTTATCTTCGATCAGCCTGTTACAGCCGGCAGACTCTTTATCGGTTAATCGTCCGGGTACTGCAAACACATCTTTATTATATGAGTTAGCCAGTTCGGCAGTAATCAAAGAACCTCCTTTTATGTCCGACTGCACTACGATTGTAGCATCAGCCATACCCGCCACAATTCGGTTGCGACGAACAAAGTTGAATTTATCTGGTTCTGTTCCACTTGTAAATTCGGTGAGTAATCCTCCCTTTGCAACCATGTCCACAGCCGTCTTTCGATGAGTTGACGGATATATTCGATCCAAGCCATGTGCCAATACTCCCACAGTGGATAAGTTATATTTTAGAGCAGCTCTATGAGCCTGAATATCTATACCATAAGCCAAACCACTAACCACTAAGATATCAGGGTAAGCGGATGCCATATCTTCTAAAAAATGATCACAGAAATCATTCCCATAATTAGTCGATTTACGAGTACCAACAATGCTTATTATTTTGGAGGTATTTAAGTCTGACTGACCTTTGTAATAAAGCAGAACAGGTGCGTCTATACATTCCTTTAATCGGTAAGGATAATCGTCATCTTGGCAAAAGAAAGTTCGTATATTATTCTTTTCAACAAAGAGAAGTTCTTTTTCAGCCTTTTCAAGAACTTTTCGATTTAATATTGCATCAGCCAAATAAGTAGATATTCCTTTTACAGCAATAAGGGATTTCTTATTAGATTTGAATATTTCTTCTGCATTACCTATTGTTTCTAATAGGTTGCGAGCCAATATGTCCCCTACCCCTTCTATTTGGGTAAGTGCAATCTGATATACTAGTTTTGTTGAATTATTATCCATGGGTGTTTTCAAATAAAGGCAAAGATATTGAATTCTTTTCTAGAAAAATTTTGCAAAAACAAAAAATGAGTATATATTTGCATCCGTATTGCGAAAGTAGCTCAGTTGGTAGAGCACGACCTTGCCAAGGTCGGGGTCGCGGGTTCGAATCCCGTCTTTCGCTCAAATGTGACTGGGGTCGCATTTTTTTTTCTTACAACTTTTGCACACGTGGTGGAATTGGTAGACACGCTACTTTGAGGTGGTAGTTTCTGTAAGGATGTGCAAGTTCGAGTCTTGTCGTGTGTACAAAGGGTTTCAAGAGATTGAAATCCTTTTTTGTTTTAGTAAACTGGTCAATTTTCCGGTCAATTTTTAAATAAATAGATTTTAGAGAACTCTTGTTTTAGCTATGTTGTTTAGGATAAAACATTCTAGAAATCAGGCAGGTGGAATCAGAGCCTAAAAAATAGTACGAGATTTGATTTACAGAAAGGAAATACAAGATTTTTTTGTATTTTTGTTCCTCTATATAGTGTTTCTATATCGTGCAATAAAAAGCAACAACGCGAAATATTTATTTAAAATACAGCATACAGAGATGAAAGTTCTGAAATTCGGTTCTACTGCCATTGCAAGTCCTGAAAGGCTCCAAATAGTTACTAAACTAGTTAGTCAAAATTCTAATAGTATTGTAATTCTTTCTGCTATTGCAGGTACAACCTCTCAATTGGAAGAAATTTCTGATTATCTGTACAAAAAAAATCCCGAAGGAGCTAACGAGTCGATCAATCGTCTCGAAAAAGAATACCTCGAAAGAGTAGAACAACTTTATTCAACACAAAGTATAAAGGAAGAAGCCAAGACTTTTGTAAAAGAAAAGATTGCCTATATCCGCTCGTTTACAAATGACCTTTTCACTCTGTTTGAACAAAGAATTATTTTAGCTCAAGGAGAACTGCTAAGTACAGGGTTATTTACTTTGATTCTAAAAGAATCGGGTATCAAAGTTGTGGAATTATATGCCAAAGACTTTATAAAGATTGATAAAAAGCAAGAACCCGACTCTACTTTTATTCAACAGAATTTAAAGAACCTATTACAACAAAATAAAGGTACTGAGGCATTTGTTACTCAAGGATATATCTGCCAAAATGCTTACGGAGAAATTGATAACTTCCAATTCGGAGGAAGCGATTATTCGGCATCACTCATAGGGGCAGCTATTCAAGCAGAAGAAATACAGATTTGGACAGCATTTGATGCCCTATACGGCAAAAACTCACAATTGATATCCAATACAAATATTGTACATCAAATAAATTTTGACGAAGCTGCCGAACTAGCCTATTTCGGCACTAAAATATTGCATCCAATGTGCCTCCTTCCCGCCAAGATGGCTAATGTATCAGTAAGGTTACTCAATATATACAACTTGGAGGGCAAAGGTACGCTTATATCTAATCAAACGGAGAAAGGCAAGATAAAGGCAGTCGCTTCTAAAGATGGCATTACGGTTATCAATATCAAATCGAGCCGAATGTTACTTGCTCACGGTTTTTTGAGAAAAGTTTGCGAGATATTCGAAAACAATCAAACATCCATAGACATGCTTACCACTTCGGAAGTGGGCGTAGCTATCACGATAGATAATCCGAAGTATCTCACCGAAATTACCGATGAACTTAAAAAACTAGGTATAGTAACCGTAGACAAAAATATGACCATTATATCGGTTGTCGGTGATTTGAATTGGGAAAATGCAAGTCTCGAAGCACAGGTTTTGGATGCTATAAAAAATGTACCTATCCGAATGATTTCATACGGAGGAAGCAGTTATAATATATCCTTTATTATCAAAGAATCAGACAAAGAAAAGACATTACAATCTCTAAACAGTAAAATTTTTTAGACCAAAATAAGTATACAAAGGTTGTGAACTTGTTTATTAAAAACTTGTTTGCTTCAATAAATCACTAAATATTTTTCATTTACTTAATTACAATATATGACTAAAGGAACATTTCCGGTTGAGAGTTTTAAAGGGCTCGAAACTCCTTTCTATTATTATGATGTCAATCTATTAAAAGAAACACTATCTATAGTTAAGGAAATTACTCATAAGTACGGTTATGTGCAGCATTATGCCGTAAAAGCAAATGCAAATCACAAAATACTACAAATAATTGCAGCTGCCGGATTTGGTGCAGATTGCGTTAGTGGAAACGAAGTGAAGGCTGCTATCAATGCAGGTTTTCCGGCATCTAAAATAGTATTTGCCGGAGTGGGAAAAACAGACAAAGAAATAAGTTTGGCTCTCGACTATAATATTTTTTGTTTTAATGTTGAATCTCTGCCCGAACTGGATGCCATAAATCAGCAGGCAGAAAAAAAAGGAAAAAAAGCCCCCGTTGCATTTCGTATCAATCCCAATATAGATGCACACACACACGAATACATAACAACGGGCTTAAACGAAAACAAGTTTGGTTTCAGTTTATCATCTATACAAAAGGCTATCAGAGAAGTAAAGAAGTTGAAGAGTGTAGAACTGATAGGAATACATTTTCATATAGGCTCTCAAATTACCGAACTTGGTGCTTTCAGCGAACTATGTGACAAATTAGAAGATATTCAAACTATCTTCGAAAACGAAGGCGTAGATATTCAACATATAAATATCGGTGGAGGTTTAGGCATAGACTACGACGACCCTAACGAAAATCCGATACCCAATTTTAAAGGTTACTATGACCTTATTAACCAAAAGGTTAATCTGAAAAAAGGGCAAATATTACATACCGAATTGGGACGTTCTATGGTTGCACAATGTGGTTCACTAATTTCGAGGGTTACTTATGTAAAAGAAGGAGAAAGCAAAAAATTTGTAATCCTTGATGCAGGTATGACCGACTTAATCCGTCCGGCATTGTATCAGGCATATCATAAGATCGAAAATATATCGTCGAATCTTCCTATACAACAATACGATGTGGTAGGTCCCATATGCGAATCGTCGGACTGTTTCATCAAAGACTATGATCTGAATGAAACAAAAAGAGGAGACTTTGTGGCTCTTCGTTCGGCAGGTGCTTATGGCGAAATAATGGCATCACAGTACAATTGCAGAGAATTGCCTAAAGCTTATCTATCGGACAATCTGTAAGCAAAAAAACTGTATCAATATCTAAAGAAAGTCAAGAGCCGATCATTCTTGACTCTCTTCTGTTGTAAAATCACAGACTTTTTATTGATTAGGTAAGTCTCCCCTCTCCTAGCACAATGGGTTAGAGTGAGGTGACACTATAAATATTTTTGTACCTATAATAACGATGGAACAATTTTTATCTTATTTCACGCTTGATATTACCGGAATAGCATTATTATCAATACTGCTCGTAATTCTTATTATTCAGATATGTTTTTATATTGGGTATTATAAGAAACCTTTGTCGTATTTCAAGCACAGAATAGATACACAAACGGCGATCAGCCCTTTGCCTTCTGTTTCTGTAATTATTGTAGCCAAAGATGAGTCCGAAAACCTGGCTAAATGCCTGCCTTCTATTCTCAATCAAGATTACCCCGATTACGAAGTGATAGTGGTTAATGACGGATCAACAGACGAAAGCGAGTTCCTCCTAAAAGATCTGAAAAGAGAATATCCTTTTTTATACAGTACATTTTCACCTTATTCCGATACAAACGAATCTATTCAAAATAAGGTACTACCCCTTACCATAGGAATAAAGGCAGCACAAAAAGATATCTTATTGTTTACCGAAGCCGACTCGCTACCGATGACTAATCAGTGGATAAAATCGATGGTACACAGTCTCGAAAACAAAGATATAGTGATAGGATATAGCCGCCTCACCGAAGGAGAAGATTTCGGTAGTAAGGCAGCCTTATTTGACAACCTTGTATTTACCCTTCAATATATGTCGAAGGCTATTAAGGGGAAACCATTTGCAGGTCTTTATAAAAATTTAGGGTATAGAAAACACCTTTTCTTTGATAATAAAGGCTTTTCGGCAACTCTTAATTTCGATAATGCCGAAAATGTATTTATAAACTATATTATGACAGATAGCAATACGGCTGTGGCTTTATCGCCGGATAGTTATGTGACTACCGAAGTGGATAATTTTTCGCATTGGAAAAAAATAAAAACTGCTTATAGCAGAGCAAAAATTAACTTTAAGGGCTATACTGCCGGAATATTTTCTCTCGAAACTCTTACGAGATACTTATTTTATGGGGTAACTATTGCTGCCATTATTTATAGTTCGATATCATTTCTTTGGGCGTATTTGGGTGCTGCCATCTTATTCTTTTTAATTAGATACAGCATACAAGCATGGATATTAAATAAAGCAAGCAAGCATTTCTTAACCAAGAAATTTCACTTTTCTTTACCTTTTCTGGAAATCATGCAACCCTATTATAACTCTTATTTTTCGAGGATATCTAAAAGTAAGAAGAGACGAAAAAAGTAGATATTTTTAGTTTTTAAAATATCTACTACCGTATTTTGTAGGGGTGGAGTCTACTCCACCCTCCTACTAAAAACTTCAATGTTACGGGTAGAGCAGAGCCCTACCCCTACTAACAATATAAATTGATCAATTGGCATACAAGGTTTTAGCAATACCCATTTCTAAACCACGCAATTCGGCGAGCCCTCTTAATCGACCAATACACGAATACCCTGGATTGGTTTTCTTATTCAAATCATCAATCATCTGATGCCCGTGATCGGGGCGAAAAGGAATTGAGATATTTCTCTTTTGTTGTATCTCTAATAATCCTCTCATTACCGAGTACATATCTACATCTCCTTCCAAGTGGTTTGCTTCGTAAAAGTTTCCCTCTGCATCTCGTTGAGTAGCTCTTAGATGAACAAAATTTACCCTATCTCCTAGATTTAAAATCATCTTAGACAGATCATTATCGGCTCTAACACCAAAGGATCCCGTACAGAAACAAAGTCCGTTCGATTTATTAGGTACAGCTTCAACTAACTTTATAAAATCTTGCTCGGTACTCAACACTCGAGGCAGACCCAATATGGCATAGGGTGGATCATCGGGATGTATTGCCAACTTCACCCCTACTTCATCTGCTACGGGAGCTATCTCTTTTAAAAAATCTATTAGGTTTGAGCGAAGTTTATCTTCATTTATAACGTCATATCTATTTAATTGTGCTTGAAATTCTTCTAACGTAAAACTTTCTTCGGCTCCGGGCAATCCGGCAATCATATTGCGGACAAGCAAGTCTTTGTCGGCTTGTGTCATGCTCTCAAATTTTGCTTTTGCTTTTGCAACATCGGCAGCACTATATTCTTTTTCTGCCTTGGGGCGTTTCAAAATAAACAGATCAAAAGCCATGAAAGCTGCCCTTTCGAAACGCAAGGCTTTAGATCCATCGGCAACCGTAAAAGCCAAATCGGTACGAGTCCAATCCAACACAGGCATAAAATTATAAGTAACAATCATCACTCCGCATTTAGCCAGGTTACGAATGCTTTCTTTATAGTTTTCTATGTATTGTTTATAATTTCCCTCTTGTGTTTTGATAAACTCATGCACAGGAATACTTTCGACAACCGACCATGTAAGACCTGCCGACTTTATGACCTGTTTGCGTTTTTCAATTTCCTCTACAGTCCATACCTCACCATTTTTTATATGATGAAGAGCCGTAACAATGCCTGTAGCTCCTGCTTGTCTGATATCTGCCAATGACACAGGATCATTAAGTCCATACCAACGCCATGTTTGTTCGCTTAATACCATAATATATGTTCTAGTTTATATTTTATTAAATTGAAAATGCGTCGAAACCACCATCAATAACAAGGATAGTACCCGATACAAATTTGGAGGCATCGCTTATCAGATAATGCAGAGATCCCAATAATTCGTCGGCTTCCCCAAAACGATTGAATGGAGTATGTGCCAATATCGTTTTAGCACGATCGGTATACGAACCGTCCGGATTGGTCAACAATGTTCTGTTTTGTTCTGTGATGAAAAAGCCCGGAGCCAGTGCATTTACTCTGAATTTTTCTCCGAATTTAAGAGCCAATTCGCCAGCCATATATTTAGTAAAGTTTGCCACAGCCGCTTTAGCCGCACCATAACCCACAACACGTGTTAATGGACGCAATGCTGATTCCGAAGCTATATTTATAATGTTTCCGGCACCATTATCAACCATAGCTTTTGCAAAAACCATAGTAGGAATTGCTGTTCCGAAAAGATTCAGATCGACCACTTTCTTAAAATCATCTATTTCGAGATCAAAAACAGTTTTGTCGGGTGCAATTGTTGCTCCCGGCATATTACCTCCTGCGGCATTTACCAAGACATCAATACGACCATAGGTTTGTATTATTTCGTCTCTGTTTTGTTCCAAAATCTGTTTATTCAAAACATCTGTAACAAGAAACAAAGCTGCGTTACCTTTACTTTTTATTTTAGATACAAGTTCATTTCCCTTATCTTCAACCCTATCTAAAATCACAATTTTAGCCCCTTGATCCGCCAAATATTGAGCCATATCCGAGCCTAATACACCACATCCTCCGGTGATAACAATTACTTTGTTCTCAATACAAAACAAGTTGTTTTTCATGGTATTATAATTTATAGTTTTTGTAATATTCAATATTTTCTTTCATTAAAATATCAATGGGCATAAAATTAGTTTTATTGATACTTTTGCTGAATAATAAATAATTGCTCAACGATTTTATGGCATCATATCCCTGTTGAGTAGAACGCTGGGATATAAGAAACAGAACCAGATCGTTGTTAAGAGCTTCTACATTTTTCTCGATGGAATCGTAACCTATAAGACTTAATTTTTTGTCAGCACAGTTCAATTTTTTGAAAAGATCAGCTAGTTCATATATACGGGAGTTAAATACAATTGCTCCTACTTCTATTTCAACGGTGGATACGATGTTTTTTAATTCTTTCAGTACATCATACGATAGTTCGGAATCTATCTGCAAATAATGGATTTGCCCGATGAAACCGTTTTTATTCAAATAATCTTTGAATCCTTGTTCGCGCTTCTCGGTTTGTACCGAATTACTTGTTCCCTTATATTTTATTTTACCGATGATAATATCTCCCGATGGTTGCATTTCTCTCATCATCAATTTTGCTGCAATGGCACCGCTCATATGAGAATCGGCTCCGAAATACGCTAAATTATGCTGATTCGGAATATCGGAGTCAATGTATATATATGGGATTTCCTTTTCATCGAGTTTACGGGAAAGCTCAATTACGCTTTTACCAAAAATGGTAGCAACAACAACTCCGGCAAATTCCCGCTGCTCTAAAACTTGAGCCGTTTTACTAAAAGAAGATTCGTCTTGCTGATCAAAAAAGAAGTATTCGACCGTTACATTAAAGTTTTTCAACTCAACTGTAGCTTTGTCTATGCCCGTAGTTACCAACTCCCAATATTCGCCCTTCGCAAATGATGGTATTAAGACAGCAAATGTATAGTCTTTTTTAGAAGCCAAAAAGCGAGCAACCATATTGGGTTCATAGTTAATTTCTTTCAGAACCTTTTCTATCTTGATCCTTTTTTCTTCGGATACCCGTCCTCTATTATGCAAAACACGATCGACGGTACCCACCGATACTCCTGCTAATTTTGCAATATCAACAATACGTATACTTGACTTATCTTCCATATTATTAGATTAATCTTGTCTAAATATCTATACTCCCGAATACCCTATATGTATAAACAATTGGGTGTTCGTAGCAAATATACAATAGATTATTGTAAATACAACACTTGTGTGCGTACACAATAACGAAATCAAGGAGTATTTTTTAATTATTAACATATTTAATTGTAACATATTTTTTTGAAATACTTTACAATATGTTATTTCCGATCAAAGAATAAGATTATGAAGAGTTTAGCCTATTCTGCCTTTTTCTTACTGCGATGGTAAGGTAAATTGAATTTTTCTTGCCACACCAACCATAGAAGAAACATCACCCCATCATAGTATATCCATTTAAAGAAACCATCGTGGAAGAAGTGATACCAGTCTGCATAAAACTGCCAATAAGTATGAGGACTATTGTCCCATTTTACGTGGTTTAGACTTTCATTAATAGGGATAAACCAATCAGGAAAACCATTCCTGATAACAAAGGCTGAAATAACAAGTCGGGCGATATTTACCACAAAAAGCAGTAATATTGCGAAAGGAATAAACACCAGTTTTTTCTTCACCGGACCTTTACAACACATAAGTATAAAAGTAAACAATAACATTTGCTTGATACCTGTACACCCCCATATAATTTTCATTTTCAACGAATTATCAAAATGGATAAGCAGATCATCTATTTTGAAAGTATTAAATCCCAATACATGGTGGATAATATGATAAGTAAATTGTGCAGTCCACAAACAAATAGGGTATAAAAAACGTGTAATATCCTTACCCAATACAAGTATTTGCTCCCCATTATCGGATTCGTGTACCGAAAGTTTCCATATGAGTTCAAAGAAGAGAAATAAAAACAGAAAATAGGCAATATCTTTTATTGGTTCTACCAATTTTAAGAAATCGCGAATCTTAATTTGTATTGTATCTGTTACATTTGTCATACGCATAGTATATTCAGAAGGCAAAGATACTAAAATACAATCAGATTCATTTATTTATCAAAAATTAGTAAAAACTCAATCCATAAATATATATAAGATTTTACCGAGCCAAGCCTAAGCTAATAATTTAAAGTTAAGATATGCAAATTTTATAATAAAATGAGGGTAGAGCCGTCGAAGACGCAAAATTCTCCACTAAAAAATAATACATTTGCAAAACTAAAAATGAAAGTACAAAAGTTTATTTTTGAATATTTACAGAATGCAGATATATAAAAAATTATTGCTTACGGCAGGTCTTGTCGCTTTCCTTACTCCCCTAATGGGACAAAATACAGACTCACCATACAGTAGATATGGCTACGGAGTGCTTAATAACCAGTCGGTAGGTGTATCAAGAGCAATGGGTGGTGTAACTTATGGGGTAAGAGGCTTAGATGCCAATCCCGGAAACCCTGCATCCTATACCGGTACCGATTCTTTGACCTTTATATTTGATATGGGTGTTTCCTATGTCAAATCTCATTTCAGCGAAGGTAACAATACTCAAAACGATAACAATGGAGGTCTCGATTATATTGCCATGCAGTTTCGTGTTGCACGTAAGTTAGGGATGAGTTTTGGCTTGCTACCCTATTCGTCTGTTGGATATAAGTTTGGAGCACAAGAAACAGTAGAGGGCTTGTCTACCAACAAGACGTTCAACGGCTCGGGAAACATCAGTCAACTATACATGGGTTTAGGATACGAACCTATCAAAAATTTATCGGTTGGAGCCAATGTTTCCTACGTTTTTGGAAATACCAGATACCTGCGAAGTGCATCAATTACCAACATACCGTCTTCAAACACCGGACTTCAACTGAACAAATTAACGATGAATACGCTCAAATTCGATTTGGGAGTACAGTATACCCTGCCTTTAAACAAAAAAGATTATTTGGTAGTGGGTGCAGTATTCTCTCCTAAAATGAATGCGACGGGCAGAATCAATAGTACTAAATCTGACATCAATCCGGCAGGAGCTCCGGTTCCCGGAGGAGACACCTTACAATATACCGGAAAAGATGCCTATACAAATCTACCGAGTTCGTATGGTTTGGGTTTTACATGGAGTCACGATAAACGCTTGGTCGTAGGGGCAGATGTAACCTATCAACAGTGGGAAGACGTACGTTATTCTGAAAATATGGGCGATGGCTTGACCGACAGTAACCGTTTCAATAATGTTTGGAGATTTAACACCGGTATCGAATACGTAATAGACCCTAGAGATCGAAATTTTTTCAAAAGAGTAAAAATTAGAGGCGGTTTGAACTATGGCAACTCATACGTAAACGTACAGAATAATTTACGCGAAATATCCGGTTACAAACAATATGGGGCAACAGTAGGTTTTGGTTTTCCTATCCGTGATCTATATTCGGGACGAGCTTCCTATATAAATGTCAATTTTGAATATAAAGGCTTGAATCCTAATAAATCGAATCTGATAAAAGAGCAATATTTCGGGGTATCAATAGGCATTTGCATCAACGAATTGTGGTTTATGAAAAATAAACTAAGATAAACACCCCTGCCCTCTCCAAAAAGTCTACAAAGGGTGTCATTGCGAGCAATAGTGGAGCAATTTCCTAATAATAAGACAGATTGCTTCGCTATCGCTCGCAATGATGACACAAATACATCTTTTGAGATACACTCATTTTTAGAAAATAAAATTCACAATTGCATCTCTGATATATAAATGTTTATAAGTAATCTGAATTTTAGAAACAAATATAAATTAGGCATTAAGATACTGCCTTTTGGTGTCCTAGTACTTTCTTTTTTAATATCATGCGGTAACAACAAGAAAGAGTATGTAAATGCACCTTTCGATAAAGAAGCTATGCCTAGCAGCCGTGACGACAGCGTTACGATGCTAATATCCGATTCGGGATTGATAAGATATAAGTTGATTACCAAAACATGGAAAATTTTCGAGAACTCGAAAGATCCTCATTGGTTTTTCCCCAATGGAATCTATGTAGAACAGTTTGATACCACTTTCCAAAAGCAAACAAATTTCAAGGCTGATACCGCATGGAATTTCACTCAACGAAAATTATGGAGATTCAAGGGCAACGTATTTGTGGAAAATATTCAGAATGAAACCTTTAGCACAGACGAACTCTTTTGGGACGAAAGGCAGCAAAAAATTTATTCTGATAAATATATCGAGATAAAAAAACCCGATAAACTTATGCTCAAAGGGGTTGGCTTTGAGTCGAATATTAATATGACCCAATATCGGATATTCAAACCTCATGATACGGATATTTATTTTGAAGACAATAAAAATCCCGAGCCGCTGCAAAATCCATAATTTAATAGTAGATCTTATATAATTGCCGATGTAAGCAGTAAAAATTCACCTATTCTTAAATCTAATAAACAGCGTAAAACCATAAATATTGATCTAAGCCCTCTAAAGGCTCACATTTTTTGCTATTTAAACTGATTTTCGGGCTAAAATTACTATCTTCGCTCGCTAAAATTATCTGAAAGAATAAATAACAATAATAATAAAAATTTAATAGTTCGTTTAAATGGCTGCATTACAGAAAATTAGAAATAAAGCTGGATTGCTTATCGGAGTAATTGCCGTAGCATTGTTGGCGTTTATTTTTCCATGGAGTGAATTGACATCATTCATCAACAAACAGAAAGATAAAGCTTTCACTGTAGACGGAGAGATTGTTTCAACCGGAAATTACCATAAAAGAGTCACAGACTTCGAAAACTTCCAAAAACTGATTAGCGGGCAAGGTTCTTTAGATGAGAACACCAATGCACAAATCAGGGAGTATGTATATGAGCAAATGGTGAAAGAACTGATGCTTAATGAACAAACCAAAAGTTTGGGATTGGGTGTTTCGGAAGCAGAGATGCACGATTTGATATTCGGAGCAAATGTTTCTCCCGTATTGCGTCAAATACCTATCTTTTCTGATCCTAAAACAAGACAATTTAGTCAAGAAGCACTTACTCAATTTGTAACAATGGTGAGTGCCGATCCTAAAACTATACCTCTTGACCAAAAGGCTCAATTTGAGAACATGAAATCGATTTGGGAAACTATCCAAAACATTGTAAAATACCAACGCTTAGAAGAAAAATACAATTCTCTTTTAGCTGGTACTATTTTGGTGAATAATGTTGAAGTAAAAGCAAACAGCGATGCTGCGAAATCGACTTCTGACATTGCATATGTGATCAATAAATATTCTTCTATACCCGATTCAACAGTAGTTATTACAGACAAAGAGATAGAAAAACTATATAACGATCGCAAAAACAACTTCAAAACATTTGAAGAGCTAAGAAAAATCTCTTACTTCACTAAGCAAATTGTTCCTAGCGAAAGCGATTTTGCAGAAGTGGAAAAAGAAGCTGCTGCTGCCCGCACAAAATTGGCAGAAACTGCTAATCCTGCTCTTGTAGTTGCAGATTATTCGGAGGTTCCATACCAAGATGTGTACTTCTCGGAGAAAAATTTGTCAGCTGAAGAAGCCACATTCGTAAAATCGGCTGTAGTTGGTGACATTTATGGTCCTATTCGTGATAATGAAGCATTTAGAATCTACAAACTAGTAGATCGCACAGCTGCGGCTGACTCTGTAAAACTAAGAATGATTCTTGTTCCCGAAGGAGCAGACAAAGTTCTAGCAAATAACAAAGCAGACAGTATCATCAATGTTATCAAACAAGGCAAAGGCTTTGACGTAGTTGCAAACGAACTATTCCCTCAATCGAATGGTGGAGAAGTGGGTTGGGTTACCGAACCTCAATTGGCATCAGCCGGAAAAGAATTTATAGATGCTGCTTTCAATACACCTTTGGGAGAAATCAAGAAATTGAACCTGCAAGGGCAAATTCAAATTATACAAGTTGAACAAAAAACTCAACCTATCACCAAATATAAGTTAGCTTTGATTCAAATGCCGGTATCGGTAAGCGATCAGACTCTTATTGCTTTGGATAATGAGTTAGCTCAATTTGTTGCTCAAAACGGAAATGCTGAAAACTTTGTTAAAGCAGCTAAAGAAAAAGGATATGATGTGATATCTAACTCTCTTATATCGGGAGCTAATCCTAATATAAACCAAATAAGCGGATCACGTCAAGTTATCACTTGGGCATTCAACGAAGAAGTAGGAGCAGTTAAGAAATTCGATCTTTCGGATCATAAAATCATCGCTCTTATTGATTCTAAGATTCCTCAAGGTTACCTTCCTGTATCTGAAGTTAAGGAGGGTTTGAAAGGTGAATTAGCGAAAGATAAAAAAGCAGAGAAAATGATTGCTGACCTTAAAGCCAAAAATATATCGTCTCTTACCGGATATGCCGAGGCTTTAGGCACAAAAGTTGATACAGTTAAGTTTGTAACATTTAATACTCCAAACATTTTGGGTATTGGTAGCGAATCTGCTCTCAATATATACTCTGAACTGGGTGAAGTGAATAAACTTACAGGTCCTATAAAAGGTAATAATGGAGTTATTGCCCTTACTGTATTAAACAAGGTTGATCAGAGCAAAGAATTTAATCTTGATTCTTTCAAACAAACTGCCAACAGTCAAAATATGTACAGAGTAATGTCTCAAGCAATGCCTGCACTTAAAAACAAAATGAATGTTGTGGACAATAGAGTAAAATTCTTTTAATTAAAGAATAATACTTTATTATGAACATAGAATAGAGGGTGCCACGATTGGCATCCTCTATTGTTTTTTGTATATTCCTTCTGAAATATTTATTATTTTTGTAGCATGATTACCAAAAAAGAGAGGTGCGAAAACGTTATTGCATGGTTTCAGAAAAATATGCCTGTTGCCGAAACCGAATTGCGTTACGACAATCATTATCAATTGATGATTGCCGTAATCCTTTCGGCACAATGTACCGACAAAAGGATAAACATGATAACCCCTGCTTTATTCAAGGCATTCCCTACCCCCGAAGTGATGGCTGAAAGTCCGCAGGAGGAAATTTATGAATACATAAAGAGTGTATCGTACCCCAATAACAAGGCAAAAAACTTATTGGGCATGGCAAAAAAACTGATGACAGATTTTGGAGGCGAAGTACCTAATACACTGTTGGAACTAGAATCTATTCCAGGTGTGGGGCGTAAAACTGCCAATGTAATGCTTTCTGTGGCATTCGATAAACCGGCAATGGCTGTGGATACTCACGTGTTTAGAGTATCGAATAGAATAGGATTGACTCACAATTCTAAAAATCCTTTGGAAACAGAAAGAGAACTTGTAAAAAACATTCCAAGCGGACTTTTATCAATCGCACATCATTGGCTTATATTACATGGCAGATACGTATGCACAGCCCGAAGCCCCAAATGCGATGAATGCGGAATTAACAATTGGTGCAAATATTATTTGAAGAAAAACGGAGTGTTATCCAATTGAATAAAATACAGCAAGAGACATTTATCTATGGCAAAAACATACGCCCCCAAACTCACAACCACTCGAGGGCATTCTGTTCAAATCAGAAACATGGAAATGTATTATGAGGAATATGGAGTTGGAAAGCCTCTATTGCTCTTGCATGGGTTTGGAGGTTGTTCTCAAAACTGGCATCCTTTTACCGCCAAACTATCAGAACAGTATAGACTGATCATCGTTGATCTGCGTGGACATGGTTACTCCACTAATCCTGAGAATAAGTTCACTCATCAAGAAGCAGCCAATGACGTGTTCCTCTTGTTAGAAAAGTTGGGGGTTGATCATTTCTCAGCTATGGGAATGAGTACTGGCGGGATGACGCTGCTTCATATGGCAACTAGTCAACCAAGGCGCATCGACTCAATGGTATTAATTAGTGCCACTTCATATTTCCCTGATCAGGCAAGAGCCATTATGAGAAGAACTTCGTTTGATACCATGCCCCAAGAAGTGCGAGAAATGTATCGGGAATGTGCAAAACGTGGTGACGAACAGATTCGTCAACTCATTACGCAGTTTAACGCTTTACATGAAAACTATGACGATATTAATTTCACTACACAAAGTTTATCTACTATAACAGCTCGTACACTCGTTGTACACGGCGATCGAGACAACTTTTTTCCCGTTGAAATTGCTGTGAATATTTATCGTTCTATATCGAATGCTTCGTTATGGATTATTCCCAACGGCGACCATGTTCCAATTTATGATCCTCTAGTTCCATTCGAATCAACAGCTCTACGATTCCTTGTTGAATCAGATAGCAAGTAGCAATGAACAATAAAACCGTAAGATTTTATACTCCTAAAATATGATCGACCTCATCCAGCCATTTTTTGTAGTCAAAGCGTTTCATGCACTCATCGGTTTTCGAGACAAAATAAGGTAATAATGTAGGGTCATCTAACACTTTCTTCATTCCTAGATAGACACCTTCGGCACTATTTTCTGTTAGAATTCCGTATTTTCCATTGTCAAGAATCTCAGCAGGACCACCACAATCAGTTGAAATAACACCTTTTCCAAGAAAAAGTCCTTCTAAAAGCACCAAACCAAAACTTTCTTTTTCGGAAGAACATATAAGCCAATCACTGTTCAATATCCACGGATAGGGATTTGATTTATATCCTAATATCGAAACAAAATCCACTAAATCAAAATCTTCAACCATTTTCTGCATTTTGGGCAGAAGCGATCCATTTCCAATCAATAATATCTTAAACTTATAATTTTCAGTCTTAAGATGTATTGCTGCTTTCATTATGCGCTCTGTCCCTTTTTCATACGAGAAGCGCGTAACAGAGATAAAATTGAGAAAGTTTGATGCTTTGGAGACGTCAATAGCTTCTTTCGATTTTCCCAAAATAGCTTCTCTGTTAATGGCATTATATATAACATCAATTTTTCTTGTCGCTTCGCCGTTATCATATACATCTATGAAACTTTGTTTACAAGTATTTGAAACACAAACAATATGATCAAATCTGTTGTATGATTTCCTCAGTCGGTCAAGTTGAATCTTATTTAACCAAAAAGATATTGATTCTTTCAACGAATGTGCTTCGAAGTTTCTTTCACTGATCATATTATGTATCCATTGGGTTTTAGGCAGCCCTAGCCGACTTATAAATACCGAATAAAAACTTTCTTTGAAACATAATACAGAATCATACTTTGAGGCGTTAAGACCAATCAGTCGAGCATAAAGTCGAGGATAAAAAATCAAGATATTTTTGTACAACAGCTTTTTTAATCTGGTAAGCTCTTTTTCAAAAATATAGGTAACAGATACTTTAGGAGAAACTCTGCTTAACAAAATATTTTTGTCGGAAGGATTAGGTAATAAGAGTGTTACATCACATTCTTTCTCAACTAAATGATTCAATAGATTGACAAGGAGAATTTCGGTTCCTCCCATGTAAAAGCAATCATTAAATATAAGTATTCTCTTTTTTTGCATTTAATCTAATATCAAAGTCCATAAAATATGACAAATCAAAGATATAGTTTATTTTTCTTAAATATTTGATAGTTTATCTAATTAGTAAGTAAAAAAGATAAGCTTAAATACAATTTTATTATATATTTGTAAAAACTAACCAAATATCACTCTATGAAATCTAAAAGTATCAAATTTATTTTATTTGCACTTATCTGCGCTTCTACGACATCTTGTTATACTTCAAAAGTAGCTAATGGTAACATTAGCATTACAGAAGCTACAGTTAAGACTAATTCTCAAAAGAATCATTTCCTTTTATGGGGATTAGTTCCTTTAAGCAAGACACAAGTAGCTAAAGACTACGTTGGAGACAAAAAAGATTACACTACTGAAACAACATGGACATTTGTTGACGGGTTTCTCAATTGCATAACTTTAGGAATATATACGCCAACAACTACAAATTATTATTTACCTGCAAGTAAATAAAGTGGTAATGGTGCTGAAAATATGGAACTCTAAAGTTAAAGCAAAACAAGACCGCTATATAGTGGTCTTGTTTTATAAATACTCCGAACTATAATATTAGATAAACAAGTCCTTATTTTCTTTTCTCACTTTAGGAACATCTGCTAAATGATCTTCATTGCTGTCTCTGAATCCCAACGGAAATAATAATGTCGACTTCAAGTTTTTTTCCGATAAACCAAGTATTTCGTCTACTCGAGGAGCATTAAAGCCCTCAACAGGAGTCGAATCTACTTTAAGAGTAGCAGCTGCAATAGAGGCGTATGCCATCACAATATAAGTTTGACGAGCCGACCATTCGAAAATTTCCTGCTCCGACATACCTAATAAAAAGCTCCACTTGGTTCTATATTCTTCCAACCTTGCACCTGTAATGTTCCTCACAGCACCAAGATGATTAATATATTCATCTACATCATTTTGAGTCAGTTTGGTATAAGCCGAGAATACCAATAGATGCGAACAGCCTTTTATCATCATTTGCCTTGGGGCTGCCTCTTCCAAAATTTGATTCTTTATTTTAGGGTCGGTAATTACAGATACTTTAAAAATCTGCATACCCATCGAAGTAGGAGCCAAACGTATGGCATCCAGTACAGTATCTAATTGACCTTCTTCTAAGGCTGTGCCATTCATACGCTTACAGGCATAACGCCAGTTCAAATCTTCTATTAAGCTCATTTTTTATTTTTTATCCGGGATTAAGTAACTGTTTAAATTTTAGGAAATACGTATGCAGGGGTGAAAAATCTTTCGCCCTATATTTGTCGGGCGTATAATTATACGGTACTACATCTCGCTATTTTGATTACTATTTTCAAATTTAAACAGTTACTAAAACCCTTGTCGTTTGATTTATAAGATATTAGTTAATGGTGATGGAATAAAAAGAGGACTACAATGTAGCCCTCTTTTTATTTTTTCTTTCAGCAGATTAAATTATGCCGGACTGATTGCACTTGTAGGACATACATCGGCACAAGTTCCGCAATCGGTACATGTATCAGGATCTATTACGTAGATTTCCCCTTCAGAGATTGCAGTTACCGGACACTCATCGATACAAGTACCGCAAGCAATACAATCTTCATTAATTACATAAGCCATGACTTTAAATACTTTTATGTTAATACTTACTTTTTATATGACCTAACAAAGATATAGTCTTTTTTTATCTATTCAAATATTAATCGGTTAGATAATACTAATACATCATATATTTTATTGATATATAGATCAAATTTATCGATATAAGGCTCTAAGAAACACTATTATAAATAATTGATCGTAAAAAAAGTGATTATTTATAATTTCTGCTTAATTTTACCAGTCGAAAATAGAATTGCTTAAAATGGTACTAACATTTTAGAGCGACTCTTATTTAAAAGTATATTATTTTGAGAAATTGCAATAAATATATAATTCTTATCTGCCTGTTAATTACTTATGGAAGTACTGTTTTTGCACAACGTTCAAAGGTGAAAAATCAACCTTATGCCGATCAAAAACTGTTTCATTTAGGATTTACGGTTGGCTTAAATACGCAAGATCTTATTATAATGCATTCGGGGAAAGTGAATCCAGATAATAGTGTTTGGTTTACCGAGATTCCGTCCTACTCGCCCGGGCTTAGTGTAGGTATCATTATGGATAGGTACATTAGTCAATATATGAATCTGAGAATAGTACCGACTTTGAATTTCGGAGAGAAACACTTCGTGTTTAGAGAGCAGAATGGTACATCCGACAATTTTGAGGCAACAATCAAAAATAATTACCTGTCGCTACCTGTACACATGCGTTTCAATTCGCAACGTTTAAATAATATACGTCCTTATGTATTGGCTGGAGGTTTTGTCAATACGCAAATTGGAGGACAAAAACAGCCTGTTATAAAACTTAATAACATCGATTATGGGGTCGAAATAGGACTTGGCTGTAATTTCTACTTTCCACTGTTCAAGTTGAGTCCCGAACTGAGATTCTCTTTCGGATTAAAGGATCTTTTAGAGAAAGACAGGTCTGATCTTGCTGATCAAACACTTGTAAAATATACAGAGGCTATAAACTCCGCAAAATCAAGAATGATAACCTTAACATTCAACTTCGAATAAGGTCACTTTTTTAATATATCAACCAAAAATATTCATATCTTAAAACATAAAACGATAGTATGCAGAACGATGAAAATTGGGATGATCCCTCTATAAAAGATTATACCGACATGCAGAAATATGCATTTGTCACCCAAAGAGCTGTTGATAACAATTACATAGGATATTGTTATCGTGAAAATTCGGAAATAAAAATCGACAGTGGATGGCGTTTTTTATACGGTGACGAAGACGAAGATTATCTTGACAACCCGATCAATACTCTTACGCAAGACCTTTCGGCTGTAGTAGAATGGAAACCCGAAGTAAAGGATATCCTGACATCTCGCCCCGGACAAGATTTTGAGTGGAATGCGGATAAAGAAATATTTGAAAAACTATCAGAATAAGTACCCAAAAGGTGAGGAACTAAAAAAATGTCCGAAAAGTAAGATTAGAACACAGAATGTACAGATAATCACAGTGTGCAGATATTCTGCTTCAAAGAAGTTGATAGTTCCAAATTATCGCCCTAAAAACGTTATAAAACAAACAAAATATTTTACTTTTGTAAGTCTTTTTCGATATATAAGTAATTCACTTTCAGACGACATAAGAATTTATCTATGTATCCATAGATGCTGTATATCGTAAATTATTCATAGTCAACAAAATAAAACTATATACTAAAACATTATTAATAACCATGGCAAATTTAAAAGAAAAGCTTTTTACAGATTTTCCAGCCATATCTACAGAAGAGTGGATGGCAAAAATCACTGCTGATCTGAAAGGCGCTGATTTCGAAAAAAAACTTGTTTGGAAAACAGACGAAGGTTTCAAAGTAAATCCTTTTTACAGAAGTGAAAACATTGAAGGGCTTAAAACTGCAGATGCACTACCCGGAGAATTCCCTTATGTAAGAGGTACAAAAAAAGACAATGATTGGTTGGTTCGTCAAGACATTACAGTTGTTGATTTTAAGGCTGCTAATGCAAAAGCATTGGACGTTTTAAATAAAGGTATTACTTCTTTAGGGTTTATTTTCAAGGGTGATGATGTGAACGCTGAAAACATCAAAACATTATTGAATGATATCTGTCCAGAGGCGGTAGAATTGAACTTTTCGACTTGTCACAGAAAATCATTAGAGCTAGTAAACATTTTAGTAGACTATCTGAAATCTAAAAATGTAGATTTGTTGAAATGCTTCGGTTCGGTAAACTACGATCCATTCAAAACAATCTTGAAAAAAGGTGTTGATAATACCGAATGGGTAAAACAAGCTGCCGAAATAGTAACTGCCGCTGCTGTGCTTCCCGGTTTCAGAGTATTGAACGTAAACGCTAACAAACTGAATAATGCAGGGGCATATATCTACCAGGAATTAGGATATGCTTTAGCAAATGGAAACGAAATATTAAGCAAATTAGTCGAAGCCGGATTAGATACTTCATTAGTTGCCAAGAAAATCAAATTCAACTTTGGTATTGGTGCTAACTATTTCATGGAAATAGCAAAATTCAGAGCTGCGCGCTGGTTATGGGCTGAAATAGTGGCTGCTTACAAACCTGCATGCACTTGCGGCTGCGATTGTACTTGTACTTGTAAAACAACAGATGGAGTTTGCTGCTGTGCACCTAAAATCTATCAGCACGCCGAAACATCTACTTATAATATGACCGTTTTTGATGCTCACGTAAACTTGCTTCGTTCTCAAACCGAAGCTATGTCCGCATCTATTGCAGGTGTGAATTCTCTGACTGTACTTCCTTTTGACGAATCGTTTAAAAATTCTGATAATTTCTCAGAAAGAATTGCTCGTAATCAACAATTGTTGTTGAAAGAAGAGTGTCACTTCGATAAAATTACTGATCCTTCTGCAGGTTCATATTATATTGAGAACTTAACTGCTTCTATTGCAGATCAAGCCTGGAAGTTGTTCCTTGAAATAGATGAGAAAGGCTTCTACGAAGCACTTAAAGCCGGAACTGTACAGGCTGCTATCAAGGCTTCATCCGACGATCGTTTCAAATCATTGGCAACACGTCGCGAAATCCTTTTAGGAACTAATCAATATCCTAACTTTACAGAAGTTGCAGATAATAAGATAACCAAAGATAATTGTGGATGTGGTTGTTCAACAGATAGTTCTGCTGCACAATACCAACCACTTCCAAGTACTCGTTTGGCTTCTGATTTTGAGAAATTGCGTCTTGCTACCGAAAAATCGGGTAAAACTCCAATTGTATTTATGCTTACAATAGGTAGTCTGGCAATGCGTTTGGCTCGTTCTCAATTCTCTAGTAACTTCTTTGGTTGTGCTGGTTATAAAGTAGTTGATAACTTAGGATTCCAAACAGTAGAAGAGGGTGTAAAAGCTGCTCGTGAGAAAAAAGCCGATATAATCGTTCTTTGTTCAAGCGACGACGAATATGCAACTCTTGCTCCTGAAGCTTATGCCTTAGTGAAAGGTAAAGAACAGTTTGTAGTGGCAGGTGCTCCTGCATGCTCGGATGACCTGAAAGCTATAGGTATCGAAAACTTCGTTAACGTTAAGAGCAATGTTCTAGAAACATTGAAGAAATTTAACGCTGTATTAGGAATCAATTAATACTAAAAGAATGAAACCAAATTTTAAAAATATAGATATTAAGAATGCAGGTTTTGAAGCAGTTAATGCTGCGGAATGGGCTGCAACTAACAGGAATTCCGAAGCTGACTGGGTTACTCCCGAGCTGATTCCTGTAAAACCCGTTTATACAAAAGATGACTTGGAAGGAATGGAACACTTGAACTATGCTTCGGGGTTACCTCCATTCGTTCGTGGACCATATTCGGGTATGTACGCAATGCGTCCTTGGACTATCCGTCAGTATGCAGGTTTCTCTACAGCTAGTGAATCGAATGCTTTCTACCGTCGTAACTTAGCTTCGGGTCAAAAAGGACTTTCTGTTGCTTTTGACTTGGCTACTCACCGTGGATACGATGCAGATCATGGTCGTGTAGTAGGTGATGTGGGTAAAGCAGGAGTTTCGATCTGTTCAGTTGAAGATATGAAAGTTTTGTTTGATGGTATTCCATTGAATCAAATGTCGGTATCTATGACCATGAACGGAGCTGTGCTTCCTATTTTGGCATTTTATATCAATGCAGGGTTAGAGCAAGGCGCTAAGTTGGAAGAAATGGCAGGTACTATTCAAAATGATATTTTGAAAGAGTTTATGGTGCGTAATACCTATATTTACCCACCTGCATTCTCAATGAAAATTATCGCTGATATTTTTGAATACACATCTCAAAAGATGCCTAAGTTTAACTCTATATCTATTTCGGGATATCACATGCAAGAAGCAGGTGCTACCGCAGATATCGAGCTGGCTTACACATTGGCAGATGGTATGGAATATCTTCGTGCAGGTATCAACGCCGGTATAGATGTAGATGCTTTTGCACCACGTTTATCATTCTTCTGGGCAATCGGTATGAATCACTTCATGGAAATTGCTAAGATGCGTGCAGGTCGTTTGTTATGGGCTAAGATTGTTAAGAGTTTTGGTGCTAAAAACCCAAAATCTTTGGCACTTCGTACTCACTCTCAAACTTCGGGTTGGTCGTTAACAGAACAAGATCCGTTTAACAATATTGGTCGTACTTGTATCGAGGCTATGGCTGCGGCACTAGGTCACACACAATCGCTTCACACCAATGCTTTGGACGAAGCTATTGCGTTACCTACTGACTTCTCGGCTCGTATTGCTCGTAATACTCAGATATATATACAAGAAGAAACTCAAATTTGTAAAGAGATTGACCCATGGGCAGGTTCTTACTTTGTTGAAACGTTAACTAACGAATTGGTTCACAAAGCTTGGGATTTGATCCAAGAAGTTGAAAAACTAGGCGGTATGGCAAAAGCTATCGAAACAGGTCTTCCTAAGATGCGTATCGAAGAAGCTGCAGCACGTACTCAAGCTAAGATTGACTCTAAACAACAAACAATTATTGGTGTTAATCAATATCGTTTGGAGAAAGAAGATCCAATTGATATTCTGGATGTTGATAATACCGAAGTACGCCGTCAGCAAATTGAGCGTTTGAACGAATTGAAATCAAAACGTGACAATGCTGCTGTTGCTAAAGCCCTTGCTGCAATTACCGAGTGTGTGAAAACTCAAAAAGGTAACTTGCTTGAATTGGCTGTAGAGGCAGCACATCTTCGTGCAACATTGGGTGAAATATCGGATGCTTGCGAAGAAGTAGTAGGTCGTTATAAAGCTGTAATTAGAACTATATCAGGTGTGTACTCATCAGAAACGAAAAAAGATCCAACGTTCCAACAGGCTTGTGAACTAGTAGAAAAATTTGCAAAAAAAGAAGGTCGTCAACCTCGTATCATGATTGCAAAGATGGGACAAGACGGTCACGATCGTGGTGCAAAAGTGGTTGCAACAGGTTATGCCGACTGTGGCTTTGATGTGGATATGGGACCATTGTTCCAAACCCCCGAAGAAGCTGCTCGTCAAGCTGTAGAAAACGATGTAAACGTTCTTGGAGTATCATCTCTTGCTGCCGGTCACAAAACACTTGTACCTCAGGTAATGGAAGAGCTTAAGAAACTGGGTCGTGAAGATATTATTGTTATTGCAGGTGGAGTTATTCCCGCGCAAGACTATGATTACCTTTACAAAGCCGGTGTAGCTGCTATCTTTGGTCCCGGAACATCGGTTGCTAAGGCTGCTGTTCAAATGATGGAAATTTTGTTGGCAGAGTAAAATCTATCAATATATGATATTAAGAAGGGGCATCGTAAAGATGACCTTTCTTATTTCTATTAAACAGATCCTAAATTCATAATTGAAGGAAGCTTACTAACATCAATTAAAAAGGTCGCTGAAATTATCAGCGACCTTTTCTAAATTATCTAAATAACTATTATCTCGATTAGTTATTTGCAGTAAAGATTACTACACGATTCCATTCATTAATTCCAAATGGTTGTTCTTTATCGCCACTAGCCTGTATATTAATACGGTTTGCAGCTACATCATATTTGTTGATCAATATATCAGCTACTGCTTGAGCACGTTGTTGAGATAATTTTTGATTGATCGCAGGTGTACCTGTAGCCTTATCAGCATATCCTGTAACAGTAATTTTTACTTTAGGATTTTCTTGTAGATATTTAGCTGCATTGTAGATATTAATATCTTGATTTTCTTCTAGTTTAGCACTACCTAAACGGAATACAACTACTGCGTTCATCAATACTTCGGTATCTCCTTTTTGTGCTTTTTCAACAACAACAGCGGGTTTTGCTGCCAAACGAGCTATCTCTGCTTGATATTTTTGTATATCTTTATCTTTGTCTTTCAACTGACCTCTTTGAGCATTGATCTGATCATTCAAAGATTGTATTTGTGCAGGGTCAACTACATCAACAAGAGCAAATCCACCTTTGTTGAAACGGTATGTAAGACCTACCAATGCGTTTAGTGTAGCATCGTTTTTTCTACCATATACAACTCCGTTAAATTTATCAGCCATTAAGTTTCCTGTAGCTTCTACATTAAGACTCAAGTCGCTAGTCAAACGGAAGTCAGCTTGAAGACCTACACGAGGTATAATTGTATTTTGAGTACTTACACCTACTTCGGAATCACCAAAATTGTGCACATATCCAATACCTGCAATACCATATAGATTAAATGCTTTGTCTCCTTGATAAGGTGTAAAAAGAGTCATGAAATTCAACAAACCATCCAGATTTGTTTGGATATAGTTGTATTTATAAGTCTTATCCAAACCTGGAAGGTAACTTTTAGATTCCCATCCACCTACTTGCAAACGAGCTCCTGCCACAGGTGAAAAATATTTCCCTACAGACACAGCAACGTGTGGACTAAGTAAATCAGTAAGATCTGTTTTTTTGAAGTTTTCACTAAATGTGTGAGAAGCTCCAAGTTGTCCTTGAATGAACCAATTATCACCGAAGCCATAATTTTTAATTGCTTTTTCTTGTGCAAAACCAGATATTGACAATAATGTGGTTGCAACTACTAAAATAATCTTTTTCATATTTATCTAAATTCTGTTAGTTAACATTCTGATAGAATAGAATGTTATGTTCGAGACTACAATGTTACGATTTTAAGTTAAATTGTCGAAACTTTTGAGTGTATATTTATACACATGTTCTGTAATGTTTACTTTTTTTCTATCCAATTAATTATTTTATCGGATAACGGACTGTCTTTTGGTGATACGAAATCTACTAACTGCCCATTTTCGTCGATCATGAATTTTTGGAAATTCCATTGAACTTCGCAATCAAATTTCGAGTTTTCGGCTTTTTCGGTCAACCATTTATAGATAGGTGCTTTATTTTCACCTATTACGTTTATCTTGTCCATTATTGGAAAAGTTACTCCATAATTAAGCGTGCAAAATTCCTTAATCTCTTGATTTGTACCCGGTTCTTGTTCCTTAAAATTGTTAGCTGGAAATCCTATAATAACGAAATTCTGATCTTTGTATTTTTGATAAAGCTCTTCTAATTGAGCATATTGAGGTGTTAAACCGCACTTAGATGCTACATTTACAATTAATACTCTTTTTCCTTTTAAGGTCGACATATCAAATTCCTTCTCATCAATATCTTTAACCTTAAAATCATATAACGATTTTTGTTGTGCCATAGTTGTATTTACAATCAGGGTCATCAGTACTGCCAATATAATTTTATGCATATATAATATGTATTTAATTTGTTATATAACAATAAAAAATGGTTTTTGGTTCTCGAACTTTTACAAAAAAGAGATAATTATTAAATTATCTCTTTGATGTTTAAATGTTTATTGATGCTGTAAACCAGCGTCACATATCTTTCTTATGTTTTTTTATTTTTTTGATCGCCCAATCGTAATGGCTCGAAGTCGCAGATACGCAGTAACTACCTAAACTTGTTGTTCCTGTCCACGAGAAATATTTGTTTGTAAATAATTCTTCGTTCGAAAAAGAATCAATTAGCTTAATTGCATCCGAGTGGCTTTTTTCTAACAGAGATATAGCCTCTTTCAGAGATGTTTTTTGATGCTTTTCCCAAAAACCGATATTCATCTGTGGATAGGTTTTCCAATTGTACTGTTCGGGCAAAAAACCGGTCTTATTACCCGATTGATTCGATTTCACCCAATTCAATAACAATAGGTGCCATTCATACAAATGCACTAAAACATCTCGAATATTTTTGTCTCTGTCTTCAAAGAGGAACGCTTTTTCTTGTTCCTCTTTGCTCATCGAATTTATCAAAGAAAACAGTTTGTTAAAATTTTCTTCACCACCCTGTTTCAATTGTTCTTTTGTCGTTGGTCGTGCCATAATTATTTTAATAAATGTGATTCTAAGTATACGATTGTATCAGTATGCAAATATTCGGTTCTTGAAAAAGTGACATTGTAAAAGATGTCATTTGTTACAAAAAGTAATCAAAAAATATTTACACAAGTATTATTTGGCTACACTTGGATATGTATTGTAAGTATATTTTCCTCGAATAGCGATTTTGAGCATAACATTATCAGTTTCTTGCACACTTTTAGTGGGGGTAAATTTGATATATAAAGTTGCTTTACGTGATTTACCTGTTACACTATTAAAAATAGAACTAACGAATGTAAGATAGTTATTTCCTGATTGTTGAGTATCAGAAGAAAATTCATTGTTTCCGGTACCATTTGCTTTGCATGTACCAAAATTTACTTCACTTTCATTGTTAACTCGTAAAGTGAAATTCTCCAATGAAGGAGCTACTGCTACATCCTTTAGCCCTGTAATTTCAAAATAAGTCCCTGAATTTTGGAATTCGCCCTTAATGAAATTCTTCGCATTTGTTTCTCCTAGTATTTTAGCTATAGTAAGTTCAGGCAGAGTATAGGCAATCACTCCCCCGGTTTGTGCAATACCTGCGATTTTTGCTGTGTAAACAATTGTTGTGTCTTTTAGTACAGGTACAGGAGTTGGTTCGTCATCATCACTACCACAAGAACTGAAAGTGATTGCTACTACGAGCATTAGACCGAAAATTTTGCTGATTGTTTTCATAAAATATAAATAAATTAAAATTGTTAGTTTGTTTTATTAGTGGACAAATGTATACTATTATTCCTTTTGTGAAAAAGAATTATTGATTTACCATTCGCAACAATTGTAGTATTGCAATGTTAGAAGCCCCTACAATATTAGCTTCGCGATATTTTCCTAATTGGTATTTTTTCACTTCTGTTTTATCTTTTATAGATGTTGCAACCCACACAGTACCAACAGGTTTATCGGTAGTTCCACCATCTGGTCCTGCTATACCCGATACTGCAATTGCACAATCTACATTTAAAGTTTGTTGAGCGCCTCTTGCCATTTCTATGACTACAGATTCACTTACTGCCCCGTATTCACTAATATTAGACGGAGAAACATTCAAAATGTTGCATTTTATTTCGTTCGAATAAGAAATTATGCTTCCTTTAAAATAGTTTGAAGAGCCCGAAATAGATGTTATCAGATGGGCTATATACCCTCCTGTGCAGCTTTCGGCTGTTCCTAGAGTTAGTTTCAGTTCCGATAATCGTTCACCTAATATTTTTTCGAGAGGGATGTCTTTTTCTGCAAGAATAGCGTCTCCTAAAAGAATTTTAAGCTTATCTACTTCGTTTTCGAGTTCCGAAGTACGCTCTTCTCCTTTAACAAAAAGCCTCAATTTCATCAGGCGAGGCGAGGGAAGATAAGCCAATCCGAATCCTTCGGGCAGGTCATTCTCGAAGTCTGTCAGAAGTATAGCTAAATTCGATTCGGTATATCCTGCCACAATAAGTACGCGTGAAACATAAGCTTCGCCATTGTATTGAGTTTGTAAACGGGGAATAATTTCATGCTCCATCGTATATTTCATCTCGTACGGAACACCGGGCATCGAAGCCAATACTTTATTATTCCTCTCGAACCAGGTAATAGGAGCTGTACCCACTTTATTTTGAATCACCGTACAATCTTTGGGAACATAGGCTTGATCGCGAGTTAATGGATTGAGTGTTGTGAAATTTGAAATTACTTGCTTGATATTCTCTAAAACCGACTCATCAAAAATAAGTTCTGTTCCAAAATATTCGCAAAGGGTCTTTTTGGTAATATCGTCTTTGGTTGGACCTATGCCTCCTGTAGTGAGTATAACGTCAACTCGTTCAAAAGTGTTTTTTATTGTATCTTTAATTTGTTGAGCATCATCTCCTATAGAGATTTTTTCTATTACTTCAAAACCTGCTTCTGTCAATTTATTAGACATCCATGCAGAGTTTGTGTCAACTATTTGTCCGATAAGAATCTCATCACCAATAGTAATTATTGCTATTTTCATTTATGTTATCTACTTAAAATCTTTTTAATTCTTGGTAAAGTCTTTGTATAGGTAACCCCATTACATTGAAGTACGAACCACTAATATGCTCTACTCCAATATATCCAATCCATTCTTGTATTCCGTAAGCTCCAGCTTTGTCCAAAGGTTTGTATTTAGATACATAATATTCGATTTCGGAATCTTCGAGGTTTGAAAACCGTACATCCGAAATTACACTGAAACACTTTTGCTTATTTGTAGTTGTAAGACAAACCCCCGTTATTACTTGATGAGTTTTACCTGATAACTCCCGAAGCATTTGTTTTGCATCGGCTTCATCTATGGGTTTACCTAATATTTTTTCACCAATAACTACTACTGTATCAGCAGTAATAACTAATTTGTTATCAGAGAGTATAGAATTGTAGGCTTCTGCTTTCTTTTTGGCAATATACAGAGCTACATCTTCTTTTCTGATGTCTGATGGATACGATTCGTCTATATCGGGTATAATCATAATGTCATATTCAAGATCGAGACCCGATAATAGTTCTTTTCTTCGGGGAGAGTTGGATGCAAGAATTATTTTGTAGTCGAACACCATTATCTTATTGCCTCTCTAATTCTTACTAATTTCGTTAGCAATCCTTCCAACTGATCCAATGGAAGCATATTAGCTCCATCCGATTTAGCTTCTGCGGTATTGGGGTGTGTTTCTATGAATAACCCATCTACACCCACCGCAATGGCTGCTTTGCACATGGTTTCTATTAATTGAGGTTGACCTCCTGTTACTCCCGAAGCTTGATTGGGTTTTTGCAAACAGTGGGTGGCATCCAAAACAACGGGAAATCCAAATTCTTGCATTTCGGGTATTCCTCTAAAATCGACCACTAAGTCTCCATAACCAAACGAAACGCCACGCTCGGTAAGTGTAACATTATTATTACCCGAATCGATAATTTTTTGAGCGGCAAATTTCATGGCTCCCGGAGCAAGAAACTGTCCTTTCTTGATATTCACCATTTTGCCCGTTTCGGCTGCAGCAATCAATAAATCGGTCTGACGGCAAAGAAAAGCAGGTATCTGCAATACATCTACATATTCGGCAGCCATTGCTGCTTCGTGTGCTTCGTGTATGTCGGTAACTACGCGTACACCAAATGTTTCACGTACTTTTCTTAGTATTTTTAGCGCTTTTTCGTCCCCAATTCCGGTAAAAGAATCTACCCTCGAACGGTTGGCTTTGCGATATGATCCCTTAAATACATAAGGTATATTTAATTTTGTGGTGATGTTCAGTATTTTTTCGGCAATGCTTAATGCCATTTCTTCGCCTTCGATAACACAAGGTCCTGCAAGAAGAAAGAAATTATCACTTTTCAATTCAGATATATTCATTTTATAATTATTATTTTTTCACTCTATTAAATGCCGCAAGTTACGAAAAATGTATCGAAAGCCGAATGGCATACTATAAAAATTCAGGGTAAACGGTTCAAAAAACATCCCTAAGTCGAAGAACCTTGTAGGGGCGAAAAAACTTTCGCCCATCAAATGTATCATGAGACGGGGTACCATTGGGTAAGATTAGCAAATCATCTAGTATTTGACCTCGTTCTTTGCTGAAAATCACTATATCCTGATAGTCACAACCGCCTGTTAAATAAGTACAAATAGCGATCAATAGAATATCGGAGAGTAAATGGGAACAACGACCCTCAACTCGAGGATCTGTGACTTGTCTAAAATAATGAGAGATATCTTGGTTCATAAACCCAAAGATAATCAATTATCTATAAACAAGATTTTGATGCGTTTGCCCTAGATATGAACTTTCCTAATCTTATTTTAGAATATTTTATTGAAAAAACTTGCTTTATAAAATTTTAGATATATCTTTGTACCCGCTAAAGCAATACTAGCTGCGGATGTGGCGTAATTGGTAGCCGCGCCAGACTTAGGATCTGGTGCCGTGAGGCGTGGGGGTTCGAGTCCCTTCATCCGCACTAAA
>JAVBJR010000735.1:0-2854 GCA_031546965.1 Dysgonomonas sp. | reverse complement strand
ACAACAAACTGCTCAAAATGCCTGCAGTAAAAAAAATTCCAATAATTACAGGGATATTCTACATCACCCAGTGAACATGGAATACCCTTCGATTTTGAAATTTAAAATCTGCAAAAATACGCTGACACTTCTCCTTTAATTCCACGTAATACTCCTTGTTTGTATAAATCTTGTAAGTTTAAAAAACAACACAATTCATATTGAATCTGTTCACTACTAGACAGGTTTCACTGTATACAGTAAATTATCATTGCTATCTGCAAGTTTAACATGATAATTTTCAATACTTATTGTATTGTCTGTTACAATAAAAGGTCCCAGTGAATTGGGCAAACTTGAGCAACAATTATAAATTTTTTCTATAGAATATGTTGGTTTTTTGTAGATAGGAACATCCTGAATGCGTCGATTCACATGACAAAACTTAAAAGTGGATAATCTCCTGACGATTCACTTTGCATTTGTCCAGATTGAACCACAATGAATCATTGTTCGGCATGGCTAAACATAACCGTAAATTATCAGCTAAAACTTCACTTTTCTTGCCTCCACAGCAACCATAATAATAGCAACACATTTGGCTATACTTCTTGAAATCATGTAGATAATGGAAGTTAGGAAAAATACTCAGGATCTCAAATATGGCTTCGGAATCGATATATCTCTTACGGTTTAGGAGATAATCGACTTTTAGTGGCCGAACTTTAGGGGTCCTGGCTCTCACGGTTTAGGAGATAATCGACTTTTAAGGTTCGACATGCAAAAACGGAGCTTTAGGATGCTACAATCATTATAAGAATTACATAATCTTATAGCAAATTTCCTCCTGATCACGAATCTGGCTTCGGAATCGATTTATCTCTTACGGTTTAGGAGATAATCGACTTTTAGTGGACGAACTTTAGGGGTCCTGGCTCTCACGGTTTAGGAGATAATCGACTTTTAAGGTTCGACATGCAAAAACGGAGATTTAGGTTGCTACAATCATTATAAGAATTACATACTCTTATAGGAAAAATACTCAGGATCTCAAATCTGCCCTCAGAATCGTTTTATCTCTTTCGGTTTCTGAGATAATCGAGTTTTAGTGGCCGAAGGTGTCAAAAAATGGAGTTGCTCTAATCACGATAAAAGTTACATATTCTTATAGGAAATATCTAGCTGATCTCGAATCTGGCTTTGGAATCTATTTATCTCTTCCGGTTTAGGAGATAATCGCGATTTAGTGGAAAGGTGTCCGAAAAATGGAAGTGCTACAATCTTAATGATAGTTACATATTGTTATAAGAAAAATACTCAGGATCTCAAGTCTGGCTTCGGAATCGATTTATCTCTTACGGTTTATGAGATAATCGACTTTTAGTGGACGAACTTTCGGGGGTCCTAGCTCTCACGGTTTAGGAGATAATCGACTTTTAAGGTTCGACATGCATAAACGGAGCTTTAGGATGCTACAATCATGATAAAACTTACATAATCTTATAGCAAATGTCCTGCTGATCACGAATCTGGCTTCGGAATCGATTTATCTCTTACGGTTTAGGAGATAATCGACTTTTAAGGTTCTACATGCAAAAACGGAGCTTTAGGATGCTACAATCGTTATAAGAATTACATCCTCTTATAGGAAAAATACTCAGGATCACGAATCTGCCCTTGGAATCGTTTTATCTCTTTCGGTTTCTGAGATAATCAGGTTTTAGTGGCCGAAGGTGTCAAAAAATGGAGTTGTTCCAATCACGATAAAAGTTACATATTCTTACAGGAAATGTCCTGCTGATCACGAATCTGGCTTCGGAATCGATTTATCTCTTACGGTAAATCAGGTAAGTACTTTCATTTTTCTAATACAATTTATTTCGCAAATTTTGCATGCTTTGTATGTTTACAGACGATTCACTAAAAGAAATCAACTTTCTCCGTTAATTAGGGCCCCGCCCACCAGATCAAGTGGTTTGTCGATGCTCTACCAGCCTTAAAAGATGTGAAGAGCAATTTACAGTAAAATGGAACACATTTTTCCTGTCCTTTGGATTTTATTTGTAGAACGACAAACAAAATGAATAATATGCATATTAAACGCTATGTTATTTAACGTCTGACATTACAACAGCTTTGTATTTTTCAATAAAAAACAGCTATACTTTCTGGATAGCCCACGTACATAAGGGACCATGCACAAATTTTGTGAATGTATTGGGGGGGGGGAGGGATAATCAATTCTTCCTCAAGCAGCGCTTCATATAGGAGGGTGGGGGTAATCGGTAATCACAACATCCACATGGTAATTTAGAAAGCTGCACTGGAAACAGAAATTTGCGAATAGGAAGATGAATAGATGCGGCCATAGTTCTCCAAGAACCACAGGAAATTAATAATTTCGTTGACTTGCAACCAACGTGTGGCATATTGAGTTTTTCCTCACCTAGCCACAGAAGGGGTTGGGGATGCCTAAACAGATTAGCTTCTAAAGGGAATAGCTACTAAATTTGGGCGTGGCTAAACTAACTCCCGCCCAGTATGGAAGACTGCCTGGCTGCAAATTTTAAATACACTTCAGCGGCTAACTAAGCAAGCTCTTAAACGGAATTACTCCTAAACGGAATTACTCCTAAACGGAATTACTCCTAAACGAAATAACTCCTAAACGGAATAACTCCTAAACGGAATAACTCCTAAACGGAATTAGTTGCTCCTAAATGGAATAACTCCTACATGGAAAACGGCCGGAATAGATGAGTTGCACATGATGTCTGCTAAGGTTTTGAATAAAAAGCTTTGTAGTTATACAAAACTCGAAATGTACATACGGAAGCCATATATCTCAACTTTCTTCAAAAGTTTTATTGCAAAG
>JAVBJR010000915.1:0-2544 GCA_031546965.1 Dysgonomonas sp. | reverse complement strand
CACTATGATGCCATTGTAATTTAGAGGCTATATGATGCAGCTGGTTAATAGTAGATTATTATGCGTAGTTTTACAACAAAATTTCCCATGCGTGTTGCAAGTTAACAAGATTTCATTTCATTTATATAAGTTTTCTACATTTGTTTTTTGTTCTTGTCTTATACTTTTACTTACAAAGTGCAAGATTTGGTAATGTACCGAATAAATTGGTTGAAAGAGGTATAGTAATGTTATATGCTGTAGGTGTAATAAACAAGAATTTGAAGTGATAAATAATAAGGAAAATTTAGGGTTTCTAAAATAAAAACAGAACAAAGATTTTGGTCAAGTCAAATAAATACAGTAACTGAAACTTGCGATGCCAAAAGTATGTTGACGTGGCTAAAATTTTAGCAATAATGAAACCTTCGACAAATGTTTGGTCAAAAGCTCTTACGAATCAATATAGGAACTCGATAGGTCATTGTGTGACTTCCACAAAAAGTGTCAAAACCAGAGAGTATTAGTTAATGACAGTTTACAGTTGAATATGACCTGTGGAGAGATTGCAAACAAGTTTAAAATACCTCTTGCTGGTGCTATGAAGCTTGTTGAAGAAGTACCAACTCCACAACATAGCATTTAATGCTGAAAAGAATTTAGACAGAAGCACAAATATATCATGTGTCAATTTGCATCAATTATTCAAATTTGGCAAACAGTTGGGTTTAGGACCCAAATGAGCATTAAAAACAGTTTGAAGTGTCCACTGGCAATCACGCCAAAACACCAAAAACAAGCGAACTGAGGTGCGTTAGATACAAGATGCGCAGGTTTATAGCTAGGTGAGCCACTCATCTAAAAAATAGAAAGCAAATTCAACTGCAGTTCGCTAAGTAATATGCTGCTACAACAGTTCAATACTGCCATAATATACTTGCTGTCATCACCCCAAAGTATGGTACGCCAGAATACAACTGGTGTAGCAGTATATTCCTAGTCTAAGTTGATGATGGCGATTTGCCGAAACCGGTCATATTGATTCAATATTGCAAGAAAGGAGCGACTGTTTCGACAGTATATATTCCTTAGCGAACTGCAGTTGAATTTGCTTTCTATTTTTGAGATGAGTGGCTCATTTATGATCATGCTCATCTTGTATCCACCACACCTCGGTTCTCTGGTTATTTGTGTGTTAGATAGTGTAACGGCCGATTGCTGTACTTCATATTATTTGTATAAATCATTTAATAAGTATTAAAGTTAAATAGAGAATATTGTATAAGTGAATAGATAATATTATTGTATAAGAGGAAATTATATTGCATAGGAACAATGTTTTAGCGTCTAGGGAATTGGGAAAATTTTCCCATTGGTGAGAACCCAATGGGACTGTTTTGCATATTGAGGTTGGGAAAAGAGCATCCGGAGGGAGTGGATAGTAACACATTAAGGAATATTTCAATGGGTTAAAAGGATTGGAAATATTTGTAATAAGGGTGAATCAAACATCTAGTTTCGTTTTCTAGCCGGAGTTTAAATAGCAGTGTAACGGTTTCTGAGGGGTCATTCGTTCTGGATCCGAAGCCGAAGGGTTGCGTTTTCGAGTGCTATATTGTAAAGAAGATTCATAAAGAGTGTCCGAAAAGATTCGGGAAGTTGTGAGGTCCGTAGCCACCCGGACCGGGAAAGTGGCGGGTAACTATTGTTAAATCATATTACTTTCTGTTGAACGAATATAGTTTTGTATTACCACCTCTGTGGGATTCTCAGTGTTGAGTTTGGTTATTCTTTGTTTGTTCCCTAAATAAAACGTGCATGGGCTCTTTATATTACGTCTAGAAGATTTACCGATTATTAATATAGGTATCCAAGAAGGCAAAAAAGACAAGAGTTAATAGAGTATTCGGTTGTGACTGATAATATAGTCGTTTTAGTAGTTTTTCTTCCTACTTTTAATCTTTACTTACTTCTTTCCTTTATTCTTACTATAATATCCTTAGTACACTGCGTACAGAGGATTGTGACAGTTTTATTGTTACAATAGTGTGATACCAGTGGACACTTCAAACTGTTTTTAATGCTCATTTGGGTCCTAAAACCACTGATTTGCCGCATTCAAACAATTGATGCACGTTCATGGATGATATATTTGTGCTTCCATCTAAGTTATTTTCAGATTAAATGCTGGGTTGTGGAGTTGGTACACCATAATACAACTTGCCTAAAATAATTAATAGACTAAATAGCTAAAAGTTAACACATTTTGTTCATTTTATATATATTTGCAAAATTTGAGAGTCCGAACCGGTATGTTCATAAACCAGGTCGACCTTGCGTTTTCTCCACACAAGTTATGATTCACTCTTTAGACCTTGGGTGGTAATATTTCAAGTCCATTGTGTATGTTTAAGTCCATACTGCCTTTTTCTGTACTCAACAACAGTTACTGGTGAACTTAGGGCGTGGCTAATTACTCAATCGCTGCGTGGCCATTCTGCAATACACAACGCCTTGAATTTGTGAATAACGTCTAACCAGGGCTTATATAAAAGGATCACTTCA
>JAVBJR010000425.1:0-2869 GCA_031546965.1 Dysgonomonas sp. | reverse complement strand
CTTTATTTTATTAATTCATTTTGCATAGTTATATTTAATTATTTTAATTTAAGTCATTTCAATTTAAGGAAATGTGTTGAACGTATTGCATTACTTTTGTAGAAATTTAGGTATTTGCAATGTCTTCCATTGTGATGACATAAACATCAGTCTGTGAGCATCGAATTTCCATACCGGCATTAGTGTTTTCCAAATTGTTGGTACAAATCGCGATTTTGCAAAATGCTAGTAAGTTTGCAAAATAGATGCACCATCAGCGATTATGGAGACTTACTATTATTTTTTTTTAGAATTATGGGTTTATCATATTTACTGTAACAACTATACTGCTGTTCCTGCAAATGTAACTGATTAATATTTATGGCAGTGTACTCAATTCAGTACACTGAATTCTAAATATAGTTTTAATAATTACAAATTAATGTTTAAAGTAATTTTATAAATGCAATAGCCTTATGACTATCCTGCTGTTCCTGCAATTGTGACTAGTTAATATTTACGGCAGTGTACTGAATGCTCAATATAGTTTTAATAATTTTAAATGTCTGTTCAAAGGAGAACTGACTAGTTCTTCATAACTGTGAATACAATGGTGTAGAAAAACAAAACCGACTATAAAATGATAATTTGAATACCGATAATGTCAGATTTAAAGGTGAACTGACAAGGCAGTAAAAGTGGACCAACCATGCCATTGGGTAAATTTACCCAATGGCAGGGTTGGTCAGAGCTTGGTCAGAGTCCACTGTTACCGCCCTGTCAGTTCACCCTTAAACCAAAAGTTATTCACGGAGATACTACCAAACTGCAACACGATTATGAACTTCCGGTAATGCTTGCATAATCATGTCAGTTTGGAACGCTTGTTTTGCCAATCAATATGTGTGGATAAAAAGTCCTGTCCGATCATTTTTACGATACTAACGGAGCCAGATTTTAGAATTCTGATAATGGGAGCAAATAGGAAGTGGCCATGGTGCTTTCGAATGGCACCAAAATTTTTGACCTTTGACCTTTCTAACTTTTAAACCGCTCTAGCTAGAGACAAATTTCCAATTTCAAAGTGAAAGAGCACATTGCAATCATTACGAAAATAATTTTTCAGCATTTTAGGAGTCCCAATGAATTAGGAAAATAAAAAAACGAATTTGGGCCTGCATTAATTTCGGATTGGCAACACTGCAAAACCTTCGAATTTTCGAATTTTGAGTTTTTTCACATACAAGCTTTAGCTTTGCTGTTGTGTGTTTTCTCTGCAATTTGGGTTGTTTTAGGGTGGTTTTCACTGCAATTCTACTAGGTACCAACTGTACATTACTTTTACTATTTTAGTTAACTAAAATTACGTAATCATTACTTAATCCTTTTAAAAACTAGCATGGCATATTCCCAGCAAGAAATGGTAGATATGGTATTCTGTTTCGGAGAAAGTAAAAACAATGCTGCTGCTTCTGCAAGACTATATCAAAGAAAATATCCTACCAGAAGACACCCTGTTTCAAAAGTCCTAAAGCACATAGTTTGTCGTTTCAATGAAACTGGAAGCGTAAGACATCGGCCACGATCTGGAAGGTCACGGACAGCGAATAAAGACAATAATAGCTTACTGGTTCTTGCTGCAGTTCATACAAACCCCCATGCTAGCAGCAGAACCATAGCAATAGACATTGGACACTGTCATAAATCAGTCCTAAACATCTTGCACAAGCATAAATTTCACCCATTCCATGTGCACTGTGTTCAGCATCTTCAAGACAGTGACTTTGTCAGGAGGAGCGACTTTTGTAACTGGCTTTTATGCCAGGTAGATGAAAATCCAAATTTCATTTCGAAGATAATGTGGTCAGATGAATCACAATTCACACGGGATGGCATCGTGAACACCCACAAGTCACTAGAGAACGTCCATATATTACATCACGCTGAAATATGCAATTTTCTCTCCCCCCTCCCCCCCTTGTCACGCTTTATCACAAAACTGCGAACCCCCCCCCTCCCCCCCATCTGTCACGTCACACTTTTACATACGCGGGCTCAAAATTTATACTCGTCTCAACTGCCATAATTTGAAAGTATGGTAGATCATTCTTTAAGGCGGAATCACACGTCGATCGGCGGATAGCTGTCTGGAACTAATGTCTGTATACTGAAAGAAGAAACGGTTGAGTCATGCGTTATCACCGTCCACGGCAGGACCGCCCCCCTTTCTCAGTAGACCACCTATCATTATTCCGAAAGGGACTGGTCCTGCTGTGGACGGTGATAACGCGTGACACACCCGCTTCTTCTTTCAGTATACAGACAGTAGAGTATTTTGGGTTTGTAAACGCGGTGTTCGTTAAATGTGTGCTGCTGAGGGCCAGAAGCGCAATAAACACCAGTAAATTTGACTGAATAGTTCAAAGGACGCTCTTTAATTCGAGCTTATGTTGGTTTTTGTGTGTTTCACAGAAACCTTGAAAAAATTCCCAAATATTGCCGATTTCATTGTAGTTTTGTAACGTTACGCAACATGCCATAAATTTTCCAGATAACATAATATAAATCTCTATTATATGAAAAATTTACATATTATTCCGCACAGCACTGTTTTTACGGATTTTTGATATCTTTAATACTTTTTAAGTTACGAGCGAAAACTCCATTTCACTAAGTTCCAACAAAAATGATTTTTCATTCATTACTCAAAAACTATATAGAAAAAAATTTCGTAAAAGCCGTGCTATGAGGAATATAAATATGTAGAATATTCATATAATTAGAGATTTATATTACGTTGTCTGGAAAAGTTATGGCGTGTTGCGTACCACTACAAAATTGCATTAAAATTGGTAATATTTGAGAATTTTCTGCGAGGTTTCTATGAAAC
>JAVBJR010000141.1:0-3664 GCA_031546965.1 Dysgonomonas sp. | reverse complement strand
TGACCACTTTCTGGAAAAACAGGGAAAACAGGGAAAACACGGAAATAAAATAGCACAAATATACAGGGAAAACGCAGGAAACTTTTTCATGTTGTATCCACAAGTTTCTGAGCGCCAGTTGCACAAATGCGCCGCTGGGTGGCGCATACGTGTCAGCAGATGAATAATGGCAGAAACGAAAACGTCACTCAGCAACTGGCGCTCAGAAACTGCAGATCAAGGGACAGGCAAAAGGTTAGTTTTCTCCGTTAAGCAAAGGTTTTTTCGAAATACATCAGGGAACATAAAAGAGCCGCAGGGTGTCAAAACTTATTACTAAATAGTTTTGGTTAGCTTAAGATAATTAGTTATTTCTCGGTCATTTGTTACGGGAGTTATGACATTGTAATTGACCGAGAGAAAATTAATTAACGTAGCCTAACCAAAACTAGTTAGAAATACGTTTTGTCACCCTGCGGTTCTTCTATGTTCCCTAATATTTCTACAAAAAAGAAAAGAAAACCGTTATTTAACGGAGAAAACGCGTTCGTTTTCAAACGCACGGGTATGATCGAAAGGCCATGCGCGTATTTAAAATGCCTGCGCTACAGCAGCGCCACCAGCGGATATCTCCAGGAGCCTTCCTCAGAAACTTGTGGATAATAATAAACACATTTATTGAAACTACAAACACAAGCTCTTCCAATTCCCCATTTTAATTAAAAAAGTATAACCACTTTTGAAAGATGAATTGTGGTAGAAATTTTTACAGTGAAAGAGCCCCATTGAATTGAATTCCACTGTGTCCAATTGGATCAGAGAGGGGGCGTGTCAAGCCATCAGAGTCAGGTCAGGGGTCATGAATTTATTAATAGTGAATGACATGGGTTATGGTCATTTCCCGGTCATATTACTGAAATATAGTATATTTTATAGTCATACAATGATCTTTTTTTGGTTATAGTAGTGAAAGCATAAATTATTATAGTAGTAAAAGAGTACATTTAATACAGAGAAAAATGAGAACTGCACAGGGAAAATAGATTCACGTACCCAGCGGTCACCCTGCCAGTATCCTTCTTGCACACGTTTGGTTAAATGTATACGCTATTTCCTCCTTTCTAAACTTGGGAAAAGCTCACCTGCATCTCCGTGCAATGGCGTAGAAATGTTACGCAACAAACAAGACAATCATGCATATTCGGTTGTTGTAAACCATCGGTGGAGTACATGAATTTCCACTGACTACGCTCAAATTCACAATTCGCAATGTTAAATATTGTTTCATTATAATATATAGCATAATTGCTTGCACAACCACTCTTGGAATCCACGACCTACCTGTCATTAACGGCAATTAACACCCAATGATGTCCATCGTGTTTTGTTGGAACAGCTGCAATTATCATATCTTTATTTGAAGCTTTGTTTGCTAGCAGGAATGGCTGAATCACATGCAATTGCCCATCATAAATAGGCCACAACCGTACTGCTTCAATTACAAGGTTCTTAGATCGTGACATTAGACTAGCGCTGCTAAACTCATGCCGCATGTACAGTTAATTAACCCCTGTAGCAGTAGGTCTGCAAATCTGCCTTTCGTAAAAAAAAACTTCTGTATCCGGGAGAACAGAATAAGTAGCATGCAAATCACATTGGGATGCACTCTTCCAGCATTTGATATTCAGACACTTGACTTTGTGTATTTCCAGCTTTCTGTGGCATTGAATTCACAATTTCAGCAGCAAAACTCATAAGTGAATCGGATCCTTTACCGATCGTAAAGCTCTCTACAACTCTTGCTCTTCGTCGATTTTTGCCTTCTTTTTTCTGGGCGTTTTTTTTTATATTCGACATATCGAGGACAGCAGTAATATATGAAAACACGTTATCTTTCTACATGGACGTTCCTGTACCTTATCCTGAATTTTTACAGCATTGGTCTTCCCCCATAAGTATTTTGAACACCAAATACATCGCTGCAAACTGCAATGCAGTCATTCTCCCAGGCTCGTTTCGCAATCTGTCTTTGTGTGCTTCTGTCAGGATCTGTGATTAATAGGCAACTGTTGTCGCTTTGCTTCTTGTTCCTTATAATTTCCTCAATGTCTGGCATTCTGATATGAGGCAATTCCAATAATGATGCATTCTTGGATTTCACTGTCACATTGTAATCTCCCATGCCCTGAAATCCTCTCTGAAATTTTGCATAAGAAATTTGTAGTTATGCAGAACAAGCACCAAAGTATTCCATGGGACCTCTTTGTCAACCAAAAGCTTATCTAATAGCAGCTTGAGCGACTGACGGCAGTTGTTTGTTGCTTTAGAGTTGTTTTGGAATATAGCAAACATTCTATACAAAGATGCTGAAGTGTGTCTTCGGATATTACTTTCAATTTTCCTGAAATTGTAATAAACTGCACTGCCGTGACATTGTTAAGGCGGCATAACAGGGCCAATGTTTGTGCGCAGGCTTCTCAGCCATGCCCTGCTGTTATCGTAGTTGGGTTACACTAATTTAAACAGCGCTTAAACCGTTATAACTACAAATATATAAGTAGTAATTCTGATAAATGCAATTGCGAGCTATTTATTAATGCAATAACGTTTTTTGCTCTACGATTTATGGTAGTTTAGCATAAAATTTCCAAACTTTTGTGAGTTACACAAGTTTTATACACCCAATTTTTTAACCGATAACTTAATCAAAAAACCGATAAAACCAGAATTTGTAGCACACAATTTTACATCTACTATATGTGTCGGATTTTCGGAACAATGATTAACTTTTTAGTGGCAAATAAAAAAGTGCCGAAAAATTGAAAAACTGCAATATTTTTTTAAATAAGTATACACAATTATTATTAGAAAAGCAGACAATGGGCCTGTTGAATAAAAGTAAGGAAGTGCTCCAGAGATTGTACTCTGTAGTATGAACTCGGTACTCGGAGTTTAAGATTAATGTTGGAGCATGTTCTTCAAAACGCTTGAATAAAAATTTGCCCAATGGTCACAACTCGTACTGCAATTGTTGAGCAACCACTTCATTTGCTGTGAGCATCTGCTTGAGGTCAGAGTTTCTACTTCAAAGTTAATACTCAGGACTCCATTTTATTCAACTCATTTGGAGCATATGCTTCACATTTCGTGAGGATAAGCACTTACTTATTTTTTATTCAACAGGCCCATTAAGTGATGACAAGCGCAGTCCAAGCTTCACCTTACAATTTTTTTCTCGGCGGAAGGACCTATCCTGTGGAAGTAGTATGTCACAGAAGTTGTCCCCTATTCAATGCTATGGGCGATGTGTGTCCAGCTGGCAGAGAGCATTCACTGAGAGAAAATAGTTGGTCAAAATGACCAAGATGGGTTAGTCAAGACTAAATCTTAGTCATTTTGACCAACTTTTGTTGGTCAAATTGGCCAGAATTAAAACATCTTAATAAGTTAGTCAAAAGGTTGGTCAGTATGACCAAGGAAAGTTAGTCATCGATGGTGTGTTGGTCAATCTGACCAATGCAAGTTAGTCAATTATAGCATGTTTGTCAAAATGACCAACTAGGGTTGGTCAAACATGGCCTGGTCAAAATGACCAAGTAACGTTAGTCACTCGTAACTTGGTCAATTTGACCAACTATTTTGGGTCAATTTTTCCAAAGGAAGACCTAGTCAATTTGACCAACAA
>JAVBJR010000044.1:0-3504 GCA_031546965.1 Dysgonomonas sp. | reverse complement strand
GTGGATAAAACCTGGATTTTATAAGGGAATGCCCTTATAAGGGGAGCCAATATAGAGAGATTCACCTATACATCGCTGAAAAGATATGTTGGAGCTCGTTTTGAAGAACAAGAAAAATAGAAACATTATTTCGAATTGTTAAATGTTGACGAGATAAAATTTTCCATCCTTATAAGGAAGCTCTTGAGATCTGGATTTCTCCAAAAAATTATTTAAGGAGAAAACTATTGTTTAAGAGAGGTAGTCTCGGATCAGATACGAACTGCACCCATGTTGATCGCTCTTAAATTGGAAAAAATACAGCATTTTTGTATGATGTTTTCATAAAGAAAAGAACCGTCTCGCTCTGGTCTCTGTCCTTGTGACCATTTGGCGCACAATTTCTGTCATGAAATTCCTGAAAATCCTGAAAAAAGTCATGAAATTTGAAAATGGTCCTTATAATCCTGACAATCCTGAAAAAGCCATGAAATTTTACTGAAGATCAGTTTTTGTGTGGGTTTGTGAACATGGTGTTAGTTAAATGGGCACTGTTGAAGGCCAGAACAAGCAATAAACACAAGTAAATTAGACCTAATAGGTCAAAGAACACTCTTTTATTTGAGCATATGTTGACTTCTGTGCGTTTCACAGAAACCTAGCAAATAATTTGCAAATAATACCGATTTTAGTGCAATTTTGCAGCGTTACGGAACATGCCATAAGTTTTCTAGTCAACATAATATAAATCTCTACATGTTATCCCCCATAGCACTGTTTTACAGAATTTTGATATCTGTAATAGTTTTTGAGTAATGAGTGAAAAATAATTTTTGTTGAAACTTACGGAAAAGGGGTTTTCACTCATAACTCAAAAACTATTAAAGATTAAAAAATTTATAAAAACGGTACTATATCCTGAATAAAGTGACCTATTAGGTCAAAATCAATTGTGTTTATTGTGTTTTCTGGCCCTCAACGTCGCCCATTTAACGAACACCATGTTCACAAACCGAAAATAATCTTGTCCACCATTCGGTGTGTGATTCCGCCTTAAAGGAATTTAAATTAAAGAACAAACTTGTGCAGCAGAAAGATGAATAAATAAATACTTTAGATCAGGGTACAGAAATGTTGGCTAAGCTGTTAGACCGCTAATTGTTTTGAAAGAAAATTGTAATTGCAAAATACATTACTGATTTTAACACGTGCTTAGGCAAAAAAATAGTCTTGTATGCCGTAACGGAGCCAAAAAATAGGGTCGATAGGTCGGTTTTTTTTTTTTTTTTTTTCTGTATTATTATTTTTTCATTTCAACCGGTGGATATTGAAATATTAGTGCAGCATATGGCACATGGAGATTCATAATCTTACAATTTTCTAGCCATCAGGGGAAAATCAGGGAATTTGGTTTAGAATTACCACTGTATACCCAGAAAGAGTAACCTTGACCAAAAGTAATGCTGAAGAGCTGTGAAGTGAAGCCAACCTATCTGTTGTTCCCTATTACAGAGGAATAGGCGCTCCATTTCAAGGACATGGACTCATGTATCAAGGAGAATTGCAGAAATGTAAAATATCACCAAAAAATTAGGGTCGCCAGAAAAATCGTAAAAATGTTCAGTATGGTCGGGTTACGGCAAACAATACTATTTTTTTGTTGGCCTTATAGAAGTCCTACAATAACCACCTTTGAACATAGCTCAATTTTAATTATAACTTTATAAATGGGCAGTGTGAATGTTATTATGCAAATAAACGAGGAGTAAACGTGTAAATTCCATCATAAATACATGATGCTTAACATGGTCATGAAAATTTAAAAGTATGGTCATGAAAATCCTGAAAAAGTCATGAAATTTGAAACTTGGAGATCAGTAGACACCCGTCAAACCTTTGCAATATCTTCACCAGAGTGTTTTTAAGATGACAATGTGTTGGCCACCCCCAAGTACTACTGTCTATTGCAGGAAAGAATGATGGGGTAGCTTAAACATTTCTCTCAATGGCAAGGACCAGTACAATTTCACCAGCATGATGCAGACTTCCAGAACGATATGTACTAATGGGCAGCCAGCATCCATTAGATCATCTTACGCGAATTTACCTACACCAGATAATGAGTCCTCCGTCTTTAGAGGCCACTATAATGATGGTAGGATTGAATTGGTCCTTGACTTAAAAGGAAGAGGTGTTACATATTCATTCATTATTTCCTGCAAAGGACACTATATCTTGTTATATGGGCGTCCATGATTTCGATGGAGGTTAACGTACAGCAGGTATCAGATTCAGGATGTAGTAAGATGATGTGTGTTGGCTGTTTCTGCATTATACAGATACTGCAACTTGTGGTCTAAATCATGGAATAGTGAACACATTGTGATAAATATATCTGCTGGTCTTTATAGTCCTCCCTTTCTGATGCCCCAGTGACAAGACCTTAAAAAAATTGCTCACTTTTACAAAATCCTTACAATTTTAAATGTAACCATTATATTGAATAGGGTTGCCACTGGTCTGGAAAATCTGGGAAAGTTATGGAATGTGATATTCAAGGAAAAGTCGGGGAATTCGTGATCCTCAAAGTATTTTAGAAGTTAACTGAACCAATCTATACTGATTCAGATTTGTAATAATGCTTTTATCGACTTCTGTTGTATAATAGCTTCCATCGGGATGTCAAAACATGACAAGTGACATTGTGAACATCAGATATGCATGCTGCACGACGTGTTTACACACATAAAAGCAACCGCTTTTGCTTTTTACTTACACAATGGCTCCCGTTATTCTACAGCCTTCTTTGATGTTAACTTTCCAATTTTTTTTACTTCGAATGCAAACATTGGCGTACATTGGCGGAACTTTTGTAGGTTGCGCTTATATACCATCCAAGCAAAATGCGGGCTCGTTAATGTATAAGCCGCTTGGGATTTCTCGGCATTTGCGAGATTATATTGGCTATTCTACAGGGTGTTTCGCTTAGGAAAAGTTGAGGTTTTGTGAGGTTTATATATAGTGTAAAATAAGCATAGTTGCACTTCTATACTCATAAAATATAAAAGTAGCCAAGTAGCTATTCGAATTCTTTTCCCAATAGGTATTAGTTTAGTGACATTAATGTCACTAAACTTAAAATATATGTACAGTTACTAAAGGTTTTCTATAAAAGCAAACTGAATCGAGGACAGTTTGGCAATAAAAAATCTGATTTGTGTTGGTATACAATGGATTGACTTTCTTTTCTGTATACCCTATTTCTTTTGTTCGTAATTGTGATAACTGATATAATCAATTTATGGCCACGCCTACTATGCTGATTGAAATTCTAGTCTTGAAATATGAAAGTAATTGCTTGTATTTCGTCATCGCCCAAGATGGTTTTCAAAATATTCAATGGAAATTACTGTTTTTACTGGCGATGCTCTATGATTTCGGGTTAGGTTTAACCGGAAGTGGGCGTGGATTTGTTAGGTAAGGAAGATAACTGTTGAATCTAGAAGGTTGCCCACCTGGCTGGGA
>JAVBJR010001238.1:0-3558 GCA_031546965.1 Dysgonomonas sp. | reverse complement strand
AGGCAGTGATGTTACTGAGGGCTCTACGAGTGACCACATCATCCAGTTCCATTGCGAAGAGTGTCTTGGGTCTTTGGAGGAAAGCAAGGATTTTTGCTGGCGTTGTGGATTCATTGGAGCAAAGACAGGACTTGCAATGGGATTTGGCCAGCTTGGTGGATTGGGCTGAACAATGGGATACGCAGTTCAATGTTGATAAGTTTTAGGCTGTGTTTATAGGAGCACAATTTGTGTGGGGCGACTGCAGGCCACATATAGGACAAGGTTTCGAGCCTCACCACGCCCATTTTTCGCGTCAAAATTTGCAATCCAAAATTGCATGCAGCAGATTTCACTGGACAGCAAATGTTTGATCTGTGACCTGCAAATGCGCAACAAATGCGGGTGACGTCATCACAACAAAGATGGCGGCTGGTGGTCACAATGAATTTGGCCTATTGGGTTGATTTGGCCCATTGGGATTGCACTCAAGGTGCCCTTTGGATTTTCTAAGGTCCATTACTCTCTTTTAGGGCATTAGGCCCATTGTAATGTATTGAGGCTATTGGACTTTATAAAGACTTGTGCGCATTAGACTTAGGACCATTTGAATTTATTAGGGCCATTTGGCCAACTGGTTTCAATGAGGATAATTAGGCACTTGGGTTTCAATCAGCACCATGGGGTATATTGGTCTCTGCACCGTTGGGGCCATTGGTCTCAGTTAGGCCCATTGGTTTCCGTTGTTACCATTAGGTCCTTTGGCTTCAGTTGGGACCATTAGGCCCTTTAGTTTCAGTTGACAGTTTGGCCCTTTGGATTCAGCTATGACAATTAGGTCCTTTGGATTCAGCTGGTACCATTAGCCCTTTGGTTTCAGCTAGGACCATTGGGCCCTTTGGTTTCAGCTGGGACTATTGGGCCCTTTGGTTTCAGTTAGGACAATTGGGCCCTTTGGTTTCAGTTTGGAACATTGGGCCCTTTCGTTTCAGTTGGGACAATTGGGCCCTTTGGTTTCAGTTTGGACCATTAGGCCCTTTGGTTTCAGTTAGGACTATTGGGCTTTGGTTTCAGCTGGTACCATTAGGCCGTTTGGTTTCATCTGAGACAATTAGGCACTTTGGTTTCTTCTGACACAATTAGGCCCTTTGGTTTCAGCTCGCACAATTAGGACCTTTGGATTCAGCTAGTACCATTAGGCCCTTTGGTTTCAGTTAGGTTTATAATGCTGTGGGAATTGGGTCTATTTGGATTATAGCTGGCAATTAGCTCGATTGTGCAAGTAAAATTGTGATATAAACGCAATTTGCAATTTCAATATGCAGCCCGCGAAGCGACAATGCAATCCAGAATTGCAGCTCGTATATGCGATCTGAATGTGCAGGCTGCACAATTGCTCCTATAAACGCACCCTCAGCGTGTTATTTTGACAGACCGGCGCATTTCGACCACCGATTTTACGAAAGTTTGCCAATTTTTATAAAAATAACGGATCGACAAAACATTTTCAAAAAATCAGATCATGTGCAAATAGAGGGTGTTAACACAAGCAAATAATTTCAACCGATTTGGTGAGATAAATTTTATCCTGTCAGTTGTCCTTTAAGAGACTACCTGCTTCTTAGGGCCGATTTTGCTCGGTCCCATGGAGCTCCAGAGGATTTAACATGGTGAGAGGATCACCTGTCAAACGCAACCAAGGACCATGATTTTTGAGGCCCTAATTACTGCAAAACTTGTCATATGGGGCACTTCTTTGCAAATGTCTGCAGACCAAAATCCCCGAGGTTTATGTTGTGGCAATATGGCAAACGAACCACCTCACACTTCCAATCACACACAGCCATCAAGTAAAAACAGATGGTCCATGTATATTAGTACACCTGATAATGCAAAACATGTAAGCTGCGGGACCCCCTGTGAGTTAGGACCACTTTTCTCTGGTACCGCCAATGGTCCTCTTAAACAGGTTTCACTGTACTATTAAAAACACATCCAGTTCCTTCTTAAAACCCTCAACAGTGTCCACTTCTACCACCTCACCTGATAACAACAGCAACCAGCTTGGACAGACTAAAACGATCTGTGTGAGTTGCCGGGAACGCAGCTGCCAGCAGCAACGTGAACAATCCGGATGAGCTAGACAGCGCATTCACAACTCCGGCCTCGGTGTTCGCAAGGGCTTCTTGATACGCGAGGTTTCCCAGAAACCACTGAAATCAGAACCAAATCCATTCCATCTAAACATGTAATAATGCGTCGCACCGTGCACTTTAATAAGATTCACTTACAACCCCGGAGAAGAGGGCCGCAATCTTCGCCACTTGCTTAACACTCAGTTTGTTGGCCAGTCTCAGGGCCAACTCGTGAGCTCTCAAAGAAGCTGTATACGAAAGCCGTGCCAACATGGCGTCTTCGGCCTGCGATTCTGCGTAATTAACCAATATAAATGTTCAGTCATCAGGAGTTTCACATTAATGGCATGCATGGCCAAGAAATAAAATGAAATTACAGGGTGTCTACTAGAGTTCCATTATAACATTCCAGGAACTTACAAGGATTTAAGACATTAAATGGTGAACTGGAGAAAAAGGTCAAGAGAGCTGCCATCGGTTTATGGCTGTCTTAAGAAATGCCAGATTTTGTAATACATAAATCAAAACCAGGGAGGTTCCATGATCAATAAAAAAATTACATGTATTCCAATGATTACAATGACTTATTCAGGAGTTCAAGGAATTCAAGGACCAGTAAACACCGCGAATTGAAATCACCGGACAGCTGGCGAACTTCGGTTAGCTTGCTGAATCGAACAGCTCTTGCTTTTCCCAGAGCTTGATGAAAATAATATTTCTAGCTGTATAACAAATACAAACGTCATTTTCATCGTGTGAAATAGAAACTAAATTACTCGACATGGGATCGTCGGATTCAGTGCCGCTGCTCTTATCGCCACCGTGAAACTTGATGGGCAGATACAGAGGGTCACCCTGTATACAGAAGGTTATGAATTAATAGAGTTGTAAATATTTCACTACAGTAGTACGTACATATGACTTACAATAGTCGACTCATCGTTCACCAGAACTTCATTTACCTCCTGGTTGGGATCAACATGCTGCACCTATTAAAATTAAGATATGATATATATTTGCAAATTCAACAATTTTAAAATATGAATTAATTCCAAACAGTCGAGTAACTCACTGTGGGCAAGACCCTTAATCGACACTGTTCCCTCCATGGACGCCATATAACGAAGCCAAACAGATAGATTATAAACATTGATGTTTTAAAGTATGTGCTAAAATATGGCTTGCTGTAGTTTTCATTCTTGAAAAGGTACTGCAAATTAATAGCATCATTTTATATGAAAGTTGAGATTTATACCTATAAATCAGTGACTTCATTAAACTTACTTTAGTTAATTCTGATGATGAAACCCATATTACATCTACCAGAAGTAGAACAAGGATTCCAATTCCTAAACGTTGAGGTTTACTCAGAATAGGCATATTGAATCAAGATCTGCATCAGGAACCAGCCATTTCTGAAAATAAACGAAAATAAATTAACACC
>JAVBJR010000988.1:0-17735 GCA_031546965.1 Dysgonomonas sp. | reverse complement strand
ATACAAAAAAGTCCATCATGTTGATTTAACAGTGGAATGGTTAGAGATAGCATTGTTAAAGTTGATGAAATGAATAGGAAGTAGTGGGTGAGGATTCCAAAAATCATATCGCACATGACCTTGGACCCCAGCTTCAAGGTCAAACCGATTCTAACTTTGTCAAACGTTGCGATAGGTGGGTAGTGTAAATTACAAAAACGAAGACAAAGTTATGATGAACACGTTGTTGAAATCGGATTACAAATTGGTGGTAAAATGAAGGAGTAATCGCCATTTCAGTTTTGATGTTGCCAACGAACAGCGAGTTTGACACACAAACAGGGATGCATTGCAGTGAAGTGCAATGCATCACTTGGTACAGAAATGTGTGTAAAACGATTAAGTATTTGCGTCGTAAACAACATGTGGTGAATGCCATTATTTATTTGAATACCCAGCAAATCAATGCACTGTACCTCTCACAAGACACTGTACTGTATTGTCCAGCCCTTTGTACAATGCTGTTTTGTTCAGTCCAGTAGGTGCTCTATGTGCTGTCCATCCTCTCCTATGCACAACTGCATTACGCAAGTTAGTTTGTTTGCTGGTTATTCGAATAAATGTTGGCATCCACCACATGTTGACCTCCACCACGTCTGGCATATGTTAAATGGATCATTTAAAACAGGTTGACTTGCAGTTGTGTCTCGAAACAAATGAGTTTATAATGCGCATATACTCTACATTGTGATCCAAAAAATTCCATCTCGTTTTAAATTTTTTTACAAGTCCAGCGAAAATAGCCTGATCATTATAAAATTTCGTGCAAGCGTTGAGAACATGTTTGCGTACATTTTGGCTAATTCAGTTCATGCTCAAAATGTCTGTCACCAGGTACAATACATGAAGGAAGTCAGGTGGGCCACTTTTTCGCAATGACACATTCATTATCAATTGTGAATTGTTCCAGTTTATGTCATGCCTGCTTTACCCACTCTCTAATTGTAACTCATCCACGTTGGCAATCTTCTTTTGATAGACACTCATACTATATAAACCTTCTAAGTCCCATATTCCACAAATTTCAGACGTGGCATGTATTAATTATGTGTTGAATCATGGTGTAGTGTGATAAGCCTGTGAGGTGGCTTACCCGACTTCATGCATGCAAGGAAACGGACAATTTTGGATCACGGTGAAGAAAGTTTTACTTTTTAATTTAAATGTTCCATTTTGTACTGATACTGCAGCATTCAATGTACCGTTTACTATCGGAGAAGATTGCAGTCCAGAGGGAATTGCGTCATGCTTCAAATGGTTAATTCCAGGAGATTTGGATGCAATTTGCAGGTATGTAAACAGATATGAATATGCCAAGAATATATCAACGTAGAGTCCTATTGGAAATAACCATCACAGCTGTAGTTTATGGAACTGTGGCCACATTCCACGATGGACCACAGTTCCATAACCTCCAACAGGGAGTAAAACACCAATAAGAGATAATCTAGGTTTAAGTTGTGACCCTTGTATAGGGTGCTACAGGTACAAGTTACCAGGCGAATAATTTGTGATATACTAGGAATTTGTAAGATTCCATTTGGAAAAGATGTATAGAAAGTTAGGTATGGTAAATCTGAGTATGTCATTTTTACTTGACGTGTATTTGTCAAGGACAATTACTACAATTTTACACAAATCAAAAACAGTGAAACCCGGATATACAGCGCTGCATTATGACAAGAGGTGCTGCGCTGCAGGGAAACACATCATTTACCTAATCAAATAATAACTGCTCTTGCTTAAGCCGTTTTTGAATTCAAGTAAAATCGTATGTTCGTCATATACTGGTAACATGTGCATAATCAGACTAATGTTTGGAAAAACCTCAACTGTAAAATTCATTTGCGGCTGTAAACAAAACGTGCAAGGAGCACTTGCCGTAGCCGTGTAAAGTGTAACTTAGCCAAGACCGATGCAGCAGTGACCGAACTGCATGCAAGGTTCTAGTGTATGAAATGCACACATCCATTTTAAACAGTTAACAATGGACTGTGTGACGTGCCGAGTCAATCACTCTGTCAATAAACGCCCAAAACCCTTTATTTATGACTGTTGAATATTATTCCGATTATCAAAGGAAACTTGATGTGTAAGCCTCGATTAAAACCCGAGAGTAACCTTACAAATTCCTGATAGATCACAAATTATTCGTCTGGCAACTTCTACCTGGAGCAACTTATGTTGCCGATTTTACAAGTATGTGCATGTACCTACTGCCTTTATATTTCCATGGGAGTCCTGTTATCTTTAACTGTTTTAACAAATTTTGATTTGTAAAAAGTATGATCCCAGTGAACTACAAGTGACTCATAAAATTTACGGAAAACCATGAATATATTTGAGTACGTAAACGTTAAAGATTTTATTCTCGAGTAGGAGTTATTCATATCTCAGCAGTGATTAATTCAAGTTTCAATACACAAGTTGGACTAACTCAAATTATTCCATTGTCTTGTATACAGTAGTTATAATATAGATATGGAATAGATAAACATTACTTAGAAAGCTTGGTTAAGTATTGCAAGGCAATAAACGCATCGATCATGTATAAAATAAGCAAATAATTTTCATATTTTCAGCATGCTTAATGAAACTACTTGTCAGCAGAGAAAATTTGAAGCCTGTGGAAATACATCGAGTATGCAAGAGCAATTTTCTTATGCAAACTATGTTCTTGGCTCTATTTGTGCATCCGAAGGCACACCGAGAACTGGTTAGTTTCAACCCTAAACCTTCTATGCAGTCAAAAAGTTAGTTGCAAACTGTTTTCCAAAAAAAGTATATGTGCTATTTCAGTTATCCTAATTATTGTTACAAAGTTCATACCTTTACCTATTTTCCATATAATTGCCAAATTTCTTAATCCCTTATGTTAATGTGGTATGAGTTTTTCTACACCATCTTTTAAAAGCGTCCGTCCAACTGCAGATAATCATTTTTGAGCCCCATTCTGATCCTCTTCATCTGTTGCTTGACGAAGTCCTTTTTCATGGAACCGAACACATGAAAGTCATAAGGTGCAAGGTCTGGACTGTACACTTTGCTTGATTCTTTATGAATTTCCATAAAGGTTATGCTTTTTGCTCACGAAAAACGTGTCACCGCATGGACTTCAAAACTTCCAATTTGGAAGGTCCTTCCAAGGGACAAGTGTAACCCTACAGAAATTCATAAATAATTAAGCAAAGTGTACGGCCTTGCACCTTATGACTTTCATGCATTTGATCCCGTGAAAAAGGACCTTGTCAAGCAGCAGATGAAGAGGTCCAAAATGAGACTTGAAAATGATTATCTGTAGTTGGATGGATATTTTTAAATGATGGCGTATAGAAAAACTCTTATCACATTAACGTAAGTCCTTTCGAGGACAAATCTCATTATAGATCATGAACTCCATGAGTATCATCACTGCATGACAGCAGGCTATAGTAATTTGTAACTAAATGTCATAATATTCAATTTAAGTGTATCAGAAGCACAAAGATTGCTACATGAACATCAGCACAGAATATGACAAATGCAATAAACAGTATACAGAAGTCATGTCAAGATCTGCAACCCAGGAGAAAATCGTTGCGAGGAAGTGTTGGTATGCCCAATTTGCAATTTGTTTCATTCAGAATTAAATAGGTCATAAATTTAATATGTCAAAATTTTTGAAAGTGCGATGAATCAGGCGCTGGACTGTGCGATTGCCGTGACAGTACACAACTGCAAATCTGATGCAACATTATATCCAAAAGAGGTGGTGGGAATTACTAAGGAATATCATTTTAACTACCAGGTGGCAATTATTTTTTTAATTCTTTTTCATTTTGACATAAATTCTTAAATTAATGATATCAGATTCGTTTTGCAGTGCAACAAGTACAGGAAAGGATCAAAAGATTGCCAACCGTACGACTTCAAAAAATCGCTTGGAAATACTTTGACGATTTCATTTGGCTTGTTGAGTACATTAGCTCTCTATTTTTGCTATGTCAACAGAATGCATGCTTAGATTGGGGATACGTAAATCGGGGTCTAAAGTTATAAATCATGTTTATTTGGCTTTACGATTTTTGTCTTCAAATATTGCATGAGCTATGCACAATAACTAACATTTCTATTCCGATGCGTGCAACATGTGGGTACAAATTGTCTGGGTCCATGTGGCTATATTTGACATGATAGATGCACTTCAGTGGTTACATAGCTACAATTGTAATATTTTACTAAATGTTGCTGGTTGACGCTAATTAAAAGGATAAAATTAATTAGAAAAGGGGTGACTGCGGATTCAAAACAGTGTTCAGGGTTACGGAAAAACCGTTACAAAATCTGTGATACACAATGTAGTCGGGCACCCCTAACTCGAAAATGTCAAAAACGTTCTTCAACTGCAATGGATATCCGAAAAGTAAAGTAAGCAGGCCTATCATTCATCAATGTGCATATTATTTCTAGGTAAATTTGGATATTTTCCACAGTTGCATGAAGTTTCAGTCGAACATCTGCTCTAGACTTTCAAATCCTTAACATTCGGGAAAACAACTTGCACAAAATGTTTCAGATTAGGGGTGTCTGCCTTCATTATTTTACCAAAAAATGCAACTGTTTAATGTTCAGCTTGTTGCATGGCATATTTTGTAAACATGTTCAATAGGATAACAGATGAATAAAATGCTTCTTTCTGAATAATATATGCATGCATTTCCTCCTTTCACTGTCATCCACCAGCGAATATAAATAAATTATTATATGTATAACAGCATAGATTGCAGTACCCTCTAAAGCTTACAGGTGGATCAAACAAATTATGGGAATTTGAAAAATGTACATGAATTTGCGGAGGTTTCCTCTTACTATTTCATGAAAAGCAAACTACCTTTGTGGAAAGGTCCGGTTTTGCAATATTATTGCTCAACAATGATCTGGAGATCAATTATAATTCTTAAATTTAATATACGTATGTGCTTGTAAACAAATACCAAAATGTTTGAAATTTAAAAGATTTAGGAATAACCAGATTCTCAATAAAATTTAGTTTCAAATATTTGCCCTTGTTTCATTTCCTATCATATACCTTGCAATTAATACTCGCTCATGCACGGCTTCTTAGCGTAGGTACTTCTTTCCCGAATGTTGAGGGACCAGACAGACTCTAATCGTGTCTGGTGTCAACTTGAAAATATACTAACTTCAATTTAAATTTACTGGAAAATTGCACAGCAGCTACTCCTAGCACAATTGGTTTCAGAACTGACTGCATTTTGCAAATACATCTTTATACAGGGTGTAAAAAAAGTCCTGTTCTTGGAAATAACGTTGGCCGTAATGATGCTAGGTGAATTACGAGTATGAGCAAGGTTAGACTACACACCAGGGGGCATCCAATTGTGACGTCATATGTGGCGGTCATCAAGGTCATTCAAAACCCAACTTCGTTAGCTGTGCCGATAGTTCGAATTTAGGAAATGTTGCCAACCATATTCTGAACATTTTGGCGAAAACAGATATGAATTCGGCCAACAAACAGAAAATATGGCAGTTTGGTTTTTGCTGCTGTCCCATAGCATACAGTATTTCCTGCATCACCCACCTATCGAAGCCATGCAGAGTAGAGGATGTCCCCGGGAGAGGATGTAAAGACTAACATTGTGTGCCCTTATTTTGCATTTGTTCAGATATTTGACATACTGTACTATTTCTTTCAGAACTGTACTACATATACTAGGAACCACCATTTCAGAGCATAAATGCCATGTGTAGTACAATGTCAATCAAATTCTACCCCATTTTCAGGTTTAATCAACAGCAAACTGTCTGCTCTCACCTGTTACATTGCAATACTGTTACTTTAATTATGACAATGTTTGTACATACAAATTTAGCTTACGTTTATCACAACCTACACACTGAAATACATTTGCATAACAAGTGCAAAATAAGGGCACTCAATGTTTATTTACATCCTCTCCCGTGGACATCCACTTCTCTGCATGGCTTCGATAGGTGGGTGATGCAGGAAATACTGCATGTATGTTAAGGGGCAGCAGCAAAAACCAAACAGCCATATCTTCTCTGTTTGTTGGCCAAATTCAAATCTGTTTTCGCCAAAACGTTCACAATATGGTTGACAACATTTCCTAAATTGGAACTATGCCCCTAACGGCACAGCTAACGAAGTTAGGTTTTGAATGACCTTGATGGCGGGCATCAAGGTCAAATATGACGTCACAAATGGATGCCCCCTGGTGTGTAGTCTAACCTTGCTCATAATCATAATTCACCTAGCATCATTACGGCCAACGTTATTTCCAAGAACAGGACTTTTTTTACACCCTGTATATATATTTCGCTTTTTCAATAAGTGTGTGTGATTCACTGAGAAATTATTGGAATTTCCATCTGCATATTAGAAGTGAATGCGAAATGTCCTGCCAATAATGAACAACATGGCTACATATTGCTTTTTCTATTATATTGAAATTGAATAGTATTGATTACTTGCTTATAATTTTCATGTCTCATGTGGTAATAGTAATAGATCGAGAAGGAAGTCTTGCATATATAGATGCCTGGTACATTGTGTTCATAGTATGTATTTATCACTGATCAAAAACCAGTTGACAGAGATGACAGATTAATATTTAAGGAAATTTGGGCTTTCCCAAAGCCTTTATTTCTGAAGCAATTATCTCAGTTCAGTTGTTCCAAAACTCACTAGCAGGATACCTTGGTAATTAGCTGCGTTCACCTCATGTAATGGTCTGATTAAGCCTTTCCTGTGGTAAGTAACAAAATACAGTAACTAGGTACAAGGTTCAAAACTTACAACCCAGAAGTTAGCAGGAACTGGGAAGTACAAACCTGTATCAAATATAGGAACTCGTAGGAACTTGTTTCCAGACTTGAACTGGGTCTCCATTGCACATACCATACAGGGTTTCAACAAAAACACTGGATGGGATCGGGTACAATTGGGGTGGTGATCTGCTCCCCATGAAAAGGTACTTCTAGACAGGCTACATACCATCTTATCCAACACTCAATTCTGCGATTAGTGGTACAGTGAAACTTGTGAACTTCACCACCCTTACATGCTGACCACCTGACAATTTAAAGTTGACCGTTTTGCATGGAACCGAAAAGTAAGTCTCATATAGGGGTGATTCTCTTTAATCCGGCCACCTACGTAACTTTAATGTTTATCGCATTTTATAGTACGCTGCAATACCTTTATAATGTGTTTAAATCTGACAAGTCGACCACCGTACAAGAAATGGAAAAATAAAATTGCTCCATTGACAATTTCCTATCCTATAAGCTTTTAAGCCCGATGCCAAAAATTTGTTTGTAATTCCTGGTCATAGGGGTTGTTCTAATGTGTGTATGGTCTGCCATCTGCATGCCTAATACTTACTATAGTAGTACAGTGCCTTGCATTCATTTACTATGCATTCTTATATATGTTTAACCACCTGGTAAAGTTGACCTGATTTTTTTAAACCGTGACTGGTCAACAAATACCCACGTTTCACTGTACTTTGCCGATTTTCAATTTACAATGAGTTATGAGTTATATCACTAAACAATTCTTATCTTAAATTTGAATTTTCCAGCATTCTCGTAATTGTTTTTGAAACTGTTCACGCCTTTCAAATGTAAATTTTAAAGTGACTTATTGTTTTCATGTTATAAAACAAGACCGTTCAACCGTTTTTCTTGAAACATATACCACTAAACGCAGAATTAAATTCTCTACAAGATGACATGTTTCACATTTTTGTAGCTTGTCAAGAAGTACCTTTCCAGGGGGAGCAGATCATTATGAAACACTATGTGTGAAATTAATTAAGAAGGAAAGTCCTCAGCTCATATAAAGAAACAAAACAATTTTAATAAGTAAGTCGACATGCTTTGGTACGCCTTCATGCGACCATCGTCAGGGCAAGTTACAATGGAAAAAGAGTACAGTGGAATACTGTGTAAACATCAGTGAGGTGTATCTTATGGAGCGCATATAATTTCAAAGTGTCACTTGCTATATATGTAACCCTCTGCAGCCAAAACCTGGAACTGGTGGTAGGGGAGTGCACGCTATAGCAGCTGTAGCAGGAACATTGTAGAAAGGGCAGCACCCTGTTGAAGCATGATCATGAAACAGACCACTGGGAGAGTACAACTTGTATCCTCCCATGATGCTAGCTTTACCAAGACTCAGTCCTCAGTGGTTTATATACCCTGGACTGGTCTTGGAGCCCGTTCTTGGTAGAATGTTCATTAGTAGTGGTATGTGGTAAGACCAACAGCTGCTTTGCATTTTGGGCCTTGATCCTGCTGGTACTGGGTTTATCAGGATCAAAAGGTGAGATCCTGACACGTTCTATGACTCAGACCAGGTAATTCAGGTGTCGTTTCATTTTTCAATTTTGCTATAACCCTATTTTACGATGCGAGCTACTGGCACGTTAAAAAATCTAACCTAACCTAAACTAAAATAATTAACTAAACTTGTACAGCCCCGCACACAAGTAAAAAAATTGCAGAGGCTGGGGGAAAAAAGCGATATTTATGCAATTCAGCGTTTTCACATTGATATCTCATAATGCGAGTTCAGTCATTTTGCAAAATGGCGGTTTTTAATATTTACGGCAACATATACACCAGACTCTCGATAATCCGGCCCTCAATTATCCGGTCTCTAATTATCCCACCGGCTTCAGCTTAGGTTATTTTTAGATTTATTACGAAGCGCATTACTAAAATAAGGGCCGATTGATTATTTAAAGAACTACAGTCATACTTTCGGTAACTTATACCCACGGTTCGGTACAAAATTATAAGTTATCAGAGATTATAACTTATAAGAGGCAGTACCAGGAAAGCCAACTACCCCCACTGAAACTCCCAACGACTTGTGGTGCCATCTACACATATCCGAACACACTAAACAGTTACCTAAGTAAATTAGCTGTACAGTCATAAATCAGGATTAATCTCAGATTTCGAATCCGTTTTCGTCACTGCCTTTATAAATTGCTTTAGCACCATCTACAAGACTTCCATCTTTTGCGGAATTATCGCAATTCTGCTAAATACCTGGATTTTCCTTCAACAACTTCTCCATCCAGCATTTCACAAAGTACTCTAAATCCCACGATTTTCACCCTTTCCGTCCACTTCACAGCAACTCCTACCATTATAACCATTTCGGTCCTCAATCAACATCTATAAACTCTCCAGGTAAGTAGGAAAACACATTCCGAACTCGGAAAAATAACACATTTCTAACACATACATCTTTATTCACACAGAAACAATTTATTGCAGCAGTGTTCACTCACCTAATGTGGCAAACGCATAGCGGCCTTGCTACTGCTCCTTAACATTCTTACATAGGTTGTACTTCTTGCTGCCTGGTGGCCAGCCTCTCTTTGACTTCTTCGGAGAGACAGGTGGCAAACCTGGAACCTCAGGAGGGTGATACGGAGTAACTTGGCAGATGTGGACAGCTCCTAGTTTGTCGTCCGAACCAGGTTCTGTCAGCAATACCACATTCTCTGAAATCGTCTTAGCAATCTCAACTTGTGCTTCCTTCTTCGGAGCCAATTTTGCGTTGAACTTTTTAGAAGCATCTGGCAGCACGTGGGTATCTCGGAGAACCAAACCTCCGACCCTGTAAACATAGTTACTGCGATACTTATCGTAATACTTCTTTTGCTTGGTTGCAGCTTTGTCCACATTTTGTCAAACGAATTGCAAAGCTTTCGCCAGGCGATTTGGCAAGTTGGTGGCGTAGTATTTGAGATCATCATCTTTGGGTAGAATCAACTCACCTACGTTCGCCTCATCCATCTTCCAAGGAAACTGCAGCATCTATCCGAAGACAAGTTGGCATGGAGCAAACCCCGCACTTTCCTTCTGAGCAGTGTTGATAGCAAATCCGAATTCTGGCAATCTGCAATCCCAATGTTGATGCTGGTCGGTAAATATCCTAAGACATGAAACCAGCGTTTTATTCACTCTTTCCATAAGGTTGGTCTGCAGGTGGTAAGCTGTTGTATATTTTGGTTTGACTACAAGTTGCGTCCATATCTCCTGTTGGAGTTCCAAAGTAAACTAGTGATCTCTATCAGTAAGAACTGCATCTGGAAAACCCATTCTACAACACAACTTATACATACAATCCGCTATTTGCTGTACCGTGGTGTCACGCAGGGGAAACAACGAATCCCCACTTAGTAAAGTAATCAACTACCTCGATTAAGTACTTATTCCTGTTTGTACTTCTTGTCAGTGGTCCCTTGAGATCCATTCCCAGGATTGACCATGGACCTGCTGCTCTGGTGTGTTGCATCAATCCGGCTTTAGTCGTTAGCTTAGACCGCTAACATATTTTGCAGACCTTGCAGTATTTCGAAACATCTTGTCTCATCCCAATCCATGCATGCAGATGTGCTGCCCAGTGATAGGTCTTCGCAATACCCAGATGGCCAGCCAGGTGTGCATCATGAAGAAGCCTAATCAGTGAGAATCTCATAGGTTCGGGGATGATAATCTTTAGGACTTCACTCTGTGAGAACTAACCCTCTGTCTAGAAGACAACCCTCAGTGAAGTCTTGAACATTTGCTGCCACCTCCTCATCCTCTGACAGTCCTTGAACTGCTAGAAACGTACTTACGAGACCCAACAGTTGATCAGACTGCTGTCCCTAGATATACTGTTCTCTTGAAGGGTACTGGGCATCGTCCTCTACGGCCATTGCTGTTTTCACTTCTATCGGAGTTTCTTCGTTGACAACATTGATGGGATTTCCAGACAAGGCATCAGCGGCTAGATTAGTACACCCAAGGTGATACCTCACGGTGAAATTAAGTTCCTGCAGTCGCAGCGCCCATCTCGCCAGATGTCCTACGGAGTCCTTCAACGCGTGCAGCCAACGCAAAGCTTGGTGGTCTGTTTCCACTGTGAAGTGAGTGTGCTCAATGTAGTGTGCAAACTTTCGCACTGCCCACACGACAGCTACATTCTAATTGTGGAACACAGTAAATTCTCACGGCCAGTGTCAATCCTCTACTTGCAAAATAGATGGAAAACATATGGTCGTCATGTTCTTGCATAGCACAGCTGCACGCCCTACTCCTAAAGCGTAAGTCTGGATGATAAACTCCCTGTTCAAGTCCGGTCTGAGAGTGGCTTGGATTGTGAAGTCCTTGATGAACTTGCGGTAGAAGCCAGCCATTCCCAGGAACTGCTGCACTGCTCCCTTGCTACCTGGTTCTGGAAAATTAGCAATAGCTGTTGCCTTCTTGAGGTCTGGTTTGACCATTCAGGGCATTATGACGTGTCCCAGGAACATCACTCTCTGCCTGCAGAGTTTTACTTTGTCCAAAATGATATGTAGTCCTGCACGGCTCATTCTCCCGAACACATTTGCTAAGTGCTCCAGATGTTCTTCCGGGGTCTTAGAGTAGACTATGATGTCATCAAAAAATGGCTTGGCTCACTTCCTCAAAGCATCTCCCAACACTGTGTCCATGAATCTTTGGAACATGTCCAGCGCGTTGCGTAGTCCAAAAGACATTACCGAAAATTGGAAGATGCCTTGATGGGTGGAGAAAGATGTTTTCTCCCAGTCTTCTGGAGCAAACAGAATCTGAAAAACCCTTCTCCTAATATCACTGTAAACCATTCAGCCTTTCCCAAATGTCAGAGGATTTCCTCGATGTTCTGCATAGGGTAGCTGTCTGGAATGGTGAGCTCGTTGACCTTTCTGAAGTTCCATCAGGCTTAACGACCACTACTGGTAATAATCTCCAAGCTGAACAGTTGCCCCCCAGATGCTCCGCAATCATTTTCGTCTTGGCAGAATTTTCAGGCCTCAAAGCTGAACAAGCAGGGGCATGTTTGATGGTGCGAATCCGGTGGCACACTCCGATGGCTCCACCTGGCTTAAAATTAAAAAGATCAAGCTTGTGTTCAAGTATGGCAGGCTTGTACTTTGCCGTGCAGTCTGATATGTCCACTCTCCCAATCATCCATATCAACTACTCTTGCCGAGAAAACTCTCATCGGAGCTTCAAAGGGGGAGACTACTCCAGGAAGCTTTCTGGAGGTCCAGGTCCCGTTCTCTACATCAGGAACAATAGTAGCTCCCCACATAAATATCGCGACCAAGAATTACCAACTGATTGGCGCCGGGCACCACAACAAACGATTGTATGTTCCATCCCCCGACCCACTTCAGGTTGATCAAGGTCGCGCTGTAAGTCATGGTCTCCTGTTACTTGCTCCATCTTAATGGCTCGGCTTGTGTCTATGATGATGTTAGGTAGCTGCCTGTACATCTCCAGGTCGATGATGCATCCGGAGGCTCCTAAGTCAATGAGAGCCTGCACAGGTTTACCAGCTAAAACAATATTAATCAAAGGTACCTTATCCTACGACAGAGAACCAAAAAGCCCTCTGTACGCTGTCCATTGTGCTACTCTCAAATTTTCCACCGCTAGATCCTTGTGGGGTACTCCAGGCCTGGCCACAACCCTCGGTGGTAGGGGCTGCAGGCTCTTCCAGTTTTTCTTTATTTCTTGGGGCAGGCATTGACAAAATGCCCTGGGTCCCCACGATAGTAGCGTGGGACATGCCCCAGCTCTGGATCCATGAGTTCACTTGCTGGCCGTGGAGCAACAATGGTCCACAGCAGTGAGGATCGCTTCCAGCTTCGAGGGCAGCTTCTAGTTGACTCAAGGTGTGGTACACCCGTTTTTGCCGTCAGGGCCTTGTACCTGGTGGATCACCTTAGCCACTATCTTGGCGTCCGAAGCACTTGATAAAATGTGTCGGTAATATGTGTTAGTAAAATAGATGAAAGTTGTTAGAGACTCTTCGTCGCCATGGGTACGGAGGTTCATCTCGTGCATTAAGGTCTCTCTGTAATCTGCTGGGCGAAACCTGTTACAGAAGTTAGTCTTAAACTGTTCCCATGCTGCAAACCTTTCTTGAAAGTCCACCATAGTTTGGCCTCGCCCGTCAGAGCAGAGGGGACTACGGTCACCATGAAGTCTATCTCGCTGCATCCACAGGATACTCTGTATTCTTTCAGTTGTATGTATGTATGTATTTATTTCTTCCCCATCCTGGGGTTAGAAAGAGGTTTACAATTCTATTACAATGTTTATCGCACCGTACTATACATTGTTAGTGCGATCGATCGTTCTTTAAATTAACTCTAGCTCATCTTCTATACAACAGCGATCATCTCTTTAAATTAACTCTAGATCATTTTCTATACAACAGCACTAATATTTTAAACATCCCCAAATGACATGAGTTAGCTAGCGCCTTATCCACTATTATATTATTATGATATAATTCACATCACTATACATATTTCCTAATTAATTTTATATAATCAAACCTAGGATTAATTTAACACTATTTCTAACTGATTTGTCTGCCTGACGCTACTTCTTTAATTCTATCTTCTATCTTTTTCAAACACCTAATTACATCCCCTTTTACACAAAGCAATTTACACCAATCCCTCCCCTTTATTTCTATCCCATCTATTTGTTCTAAAATTTTACATTCTTTTAATAAATGTTTCATTGTTTCTACATCCCTCTTACATAATCTGCACATAATTTCTTTATCTATTCTGCAATATTCACACCCTCGCACAAAGCATCCTGTTCGAAATCTTGCTAACAATTTCAATTCAGTGTTATTCAGTTTATTTTTAACTAAGTATTGAGCAATTCCCTGCTTGGGTAAAATTTTTTATAGTGTACATTATATTTAGATTGATCTATCTTCCCTATTCTTCCTTGTCTCTCTATATCATCTACTCGCTGTAGCAGGAAACTTTGTACATTCATTCCATCTCTTTCCATTCTTTCTAACTCTTCCTCTGATAATCCCAATTCTCCCAGTGCTAATCTCTTCTTCTCCCTCCCTTTTCCATATACACTAATATTTTGTTTTGTTCTATTCCATTTTCCACATTCCTTCACCCAGCGGTCCCCTTCCAATTGTACTATTTTTGCCTCATATTTATATGCTTGTTTTATTACACTCCCTCTGTCTGTGATTCCGCCCCCTTCTTCTAACACTATATATTTTGGTGTATTCCATGTAAGCCCTAGTACCCATCTTATATATTTTGCACGTATTTTCTCCAATACCTCCCACTTCTCCCATCCCCAAACTTCGCTTCCATACATCAATATGGACTTTACCATTGAGTTATATAATTTCATTCTTAATTTAAAGTCCGCTGAGAACCTTCTCTCTCCGATTCCCCAAATTCTTCTTAATGCTATTTCTGCTTTCTTTTCTAATACTCTAAGGTGAGCTGCTCTTCCATTATTTGTCTGAAAAGTATATCCTAAGTATTTAAATTCCTTTACTGTTTCAATCTGTTGTCCTTTCCATCTCCATTGTTCATTTCTCGCCCCCCTCCCACCCTTTTTAAATATCATTATTTTTGATTTACCCACATTTAATACTAATTGCTTTCTTTCTAAAAATCTTCCCAATCTGTCAATTAACCTCTGTAAATCTCCCGCTGACTTTGCAATAATCACTACATCATCCGCATAAGCCAACATATATATCTTTTTCCTATTCATCACTATTCCTCCTTCTTGCTCCGCCTGTATTCTTTCAGTTAGATGAGGAAATATTCAATAAACCTACCACCTACATCTCTGTGGGAAGGAAGATTCGTCACGCTTCATCCTACCATATGTGTACCTTCTGGAGCAAACTGTCGCACGGGGTAGGTGGTCAGTGGTACCTCTCTTGGTGGCTCAGGGTCATAGGGTCTGGTGAAGGTGAAGGAGTCTGCTGCCTCTTCAGCAGGACGTCTGCAGATTTCCTGCACCCTTGCCACCAGCTCTGATCAGTTAGCATCTCCTCGAAGACCAAGAAATTGCGCCAGGGCTTAAGCAGACAACAGTGGTCGTGGTGCTGGCCTATTAGTCCTACTTTGGGGTTGGGCTGCAGAGGCAGAACTCATCTGGATGGAACTCAATTGAGAATTAATCATGGACCCACCAACAATACTTTCAGAGAAGTCAACGACCTCAGAAGGTGATAGTCGAGTATGGGGAAGAGTTCCATTTCGTTTAGAAGCTCCGCAGCTCCGAGCTCGCCTAAATACATTATTATTCAAATTAAGATCTGCAGAAACACTCCGTACCGAACTGGTTCTACTAGCACCAACAGGCGACACTCCAGGTTTGCGGAGCGTAACCTGCCAGCATTTTTGATCCATTGTGATTTTCCACCACCAGGGGCGCTGCCATGTTTCGTCTCGCAGCCCGAGGCATTTCCGATTGGGAGGACGCTTCGGATCTCTCGGATCGCCAACCATTATATATTTCTACAAGTGCAAGCCGTTTCTCGCTCTCGGCTAATGCAACAGTGCTGGTCGAACGTGCCACATCGCCATCCAGAGTCCAATCTTCAGACAGGAAGGCACCGTGACGGCGTCGCCGGCAGACGCATGGGCGGCCCAATCTTGGCACCGCACCGCGGAAATCGGACGTTCTTGGGATTCAGCCCTAGCAGCCGTTTGAGAGGAGATAGGGGAGGTCGGGCGAGCATTTCCTTGGTCCGCCATTGCTTTCCCCAGCAGTAACAAACGTTCAAATTCAAAAAATTGAAAAACGCAACTTAACTAGACTAACCTTTGGTCCTAGGTTGGAATCCCTTAGTTAAAAAGGATCCCGGACGAGCCCCCACTTTATAACCGTCTGGTTATAATAAAAACAACCATTGGTGACAAAGAAAAAATGAACCTTTATTTACTGGACGATGATCTCGAAGAAGGTCCACTGCCCAAAATCACAACAATCCTTTATGTCTGAGATTGGTGTGAACAAAGGGTTTTATTGCCCTTTTGCTTCTTCTCTTAGCTTTTAAGGGACCAATCACGTAGTATGCTACTTTTTAGTCAGACATGCCCCTACTGCAGGATTGAACCACTGTTAGGAGTACTGACCAATGGCCAACCTGCAGAGGGCGCTGTCTGCAAAGGTCTGTCAAGGTCAAGATGGCCGAACACGCCATCGAACTCCACATCCGTGTAATTGTTCACAACTGCTCAGAACGTCCCAAAATACACTGTAATTAACGTGGGAGTGAGTGTGAGTCGATTCACGGGCGTTACAATTTGACACTACAGGATTTGCTAGAAGTTGTGACCTTCAACATCGGTGCATGCATGGCATCTGCAAAGCATGTTTTGATAGACTGTCCACCATTTGTCTTGTGTTGTGGATTTGCAATGCTGCATCCTGAATCCGTGCTACAAGGTCCTCCTTGGATTCCACAATACAGGTGGAATCTTATACTCGCATCGCAAAATGATTAAACTCGGACCGTTTAGGATCAAAGCAATTACCATCCCCTTTCTATTGTCCGTTTGTACTGGGGGAAGGGTTCTTTAGGCAAGTTCAAATGCAGAGGGGACGGTAATTGCTTTCATCCTATAATCCGTTAAACAGTCCGAGTTCGCTCATTTTGCGATGTGAGTATAGACAGAGTCAACCATTGATACAGTTTATATGGCAGAAATTTGATTTTACTTAATGGTAAATAAATTTATCCAGAAAAGTGTGCTTCAAGAGTTTCAAAAATGGTACGTACGATGGGTAATAAATTCCGCTTTCCATTCGTTGTTGACAGGAATTTTATTATGGAAAAGGTATCCAAAGGACCAAAATTTTCTGTTTGAACCAGGTGTATGGTTTGGACAGGTTTCATTGTATCCGTTATCAGCAATTTGACTTTTAAAGTAATGTAAAATAATCCCCTGTTCATTGGATGGATTCTTTGGAGAAAATTAACAGTGCTCCAAAAAGTGAAGATTCATTTCGTTATGCTATTGCCACTTAATCATGTGCTTCTACCAAAGCACCAGCGGGAATTCTGGGTATGATGTCACCCTGTAACGACCAGTCCGTGCGCGATCGTACAAACGCGAATAAAGTGCGTAAACAAACAAGTCTCGAACAAGTCTTTATTACGACACAACTATATTCGCACTTCAAGGTGATGTTTTGGTTTACAATATAGTGAGCACAATTGCTACTACTAACCAAAGTTAGTGGGACTTATGAAGAGTGAGAGCCTTCAACCTGGAGGTCTGCACTCGACTGTAGCCAGCCACAGACTGAGGTTTTGCTGGCTGATCGCTTCCTTATATAGCCGCGATAGTTTCCTGGCCACCACCAGGGGTTCTGTCATCGATGGCTGACGTGAGCGCCGCCACTATGTGATGAAGCGTACTTTGCCACTACGGCGCTCATCATAGGGAGTTGACCACTTCAACTCCCTGTCCATAGTGAGGGGGCGGTGGTGGCAGCGTCGTTGCTTTCCACTACCCCAACCACATCACGTGTTTAGGCGGATAGAAGATAGTAAGGCTGCGGTGATTGCACCGGGCCGTTACTGTTGAATATCACTGCGGACTATCAAAGTAACGGACACAGACACATGGCCACGTTGTGCATGCGACGACGGACTCTCGGAAAAGGGCCGATTCAATCGTCGTCGCGCATAATCTTTATTCGCAAGTACATAAAACCACCACCATGCGCCACGAGTTACGGCGCTTCTAACAACGGCGTTAAGCGCCAACTTATAATGACGCTTCGGTTACCGTCGTTTCGGTCGGTTAACATAAAACAACACGTTATCA
>JAVBJR010000095.1:0-2601 GCA_031546965.1 Dysgonomonas sp. | reverse complement strand
GCCCATAAAGAATCGCCACCACAAGGTGCTGTGGTCCATATAGAATGACCACTACTATTTATGTGGTCCATATAAAATCATCATGTGGTCCATATAAAAAGTATGTGGACCATAACAAATTTTATGTGGACCATAACAAATTTTATGTGGTCCACAATAAATTCTGTAGTGGAGGTAGTGGAAATTTCCAATAGGGTTTATATTTATTATTATTATTATACATTTATTTATAATTGACATTTTCATTAGTTTGTTTATATTTTGATGTATGTAGTATGCATTAATTTATATTTGATATTACTGTTTAATTTTATTTGGTATCTATTCATTTATTTGTGTTTTGTATTTATTTTTTTATAAATTTATTTATTTATTTATTTATTTATTTATTTATTTATTCATTTATTAATTGCAGGTAGTTTACTTCACGGCAACTTTCCCGTACGTCATCCTCTTAATCTTGCTGGTCCGCGGCGTGACTTTGGAAGGGGCCGGCACAGGCATCTACCATTTCTTCGTTCCAAATTGGGAACAGTTGGGCAATATTAAAGTAAGTCTCTATAATATCTGTGTACTTTTAATTAAGAAATCGATTTGTAATATGTATTGTTTTATTGCGGTTAGGTTTGGATAGCTGCGGCCAATCAGATGTTTTATTCGCTCGGCATCGGATGGGGAAGCCTCATCATGTTTGGAAGTTATTGCAAGTTCAATCAAAGAACACACATGTAAGCAACTTAAACTGATAATACTTAACTTGAAACTTAACCTACACGAAGAAAATCCTTCGAAGAAATCAAATGTTGCAACAAAATCTCTGTGGAAATTAAGTAAAAAAAGTTATTGGCGCGTTAAGTTTGCCGAATAGGAGGTCGGCTGGCATAAACGAACCTCCTAATGTAATCACCCCCCTTCCAAGTTAAATGCAAATAACTTTCTTTACTTTGGAAATGATTAAAAACATTATTGTATAACTTCAAGTTTTAAATTATGATGGGTAAGAGGTGGACTAGATATGAAAACCTCCTAAATTAATTACCCCTTTAAACTTCAAGTACTAATAACCTTTTCCTTACTGTGGAGATTAGTAAAAAATGTAATAATTGGTTAATAAAATTGGTCAGATAGAAGGAATTGCTTATACCTATAAGGATTATAACCTTCTAACTTAATTACCCCATATAATTTTAAGTGCTAATAACTTTTTTTTACTAATTTCCACTTCGATTTTGTTTCAACACTTATTTCTTGTTTCTTTTCTTTGTGTAGTTTAAGTTTGAGGGCGCATTAATTAAAAAAACCACGTCAGTTTTAATGAAGTTAGTAAAATTGAATGATAATGCAGTATTGATCATGACCTGACAAGGTTTTGTAACATACCCTGGAAAGTGTGTAATTCTATAGAATCGATGCCAATAAAACGATTGGCGCAAACAAAACTTTTTTTAAAAATTGTTAAAAAAAGTTACGAGTAGTTAAAGAGTGTGACGCCCTAGCGTCATGGAAGGACGGCGTCACCGCTCGGATATGAAACTAAATAATTCATATCTGCGGCAATAATGCTTCAAATGGCCCCAAATTTAGAGAAAATGTTCCTAAATTAGTGGCAATCAAATGCTACTTTTTTTCAGGGTATGTTGCAAAACCTTGTCAGTTCACCTTTAATGAGTTAAAATGTTCATTAAATTGTTTGCAGATACGCCATGATAGTGAGCATATTGGAGTACGCAACGAGCATTATAGCCGCGGTGTGGTGATATTCTCCGTTCTCGGGGCCCTTGCCCATGAACTGGACAGGCCCATCGAAGAAGCTGTTCGGTCAGGGCAAGGTCTGGCCTTCATAGCTTACCCAGAGGCCCTTGCGAGGCTACCTATCCCACAACCATATGGTCTGTCCTCTTCTCATGCTCTTCACTCTTGGACTGGACAGCGAGGTATAACTGACCGTTACGATGTCTTCTGTCGTGTTTCAGCATATATACCTATATACTAATAACAGGGTTCATATATGTAAAGTATGGAAATCATGAAGGTTTCAAAAATATTTTTCCAGGTATGGAAATCCTGGTATGGAAAAAGTATGGAAATTTGCGAGAGCAAAAGTATACGAACCCTGTAATAATATCTTATGTTTGTAATACAAACGTTTGCAACTTTGGAAACTGTTTTAACAGCTTTTCACGATGAATTCCCAAAAACCAAGAAGTACAAAGCCCAAGTGTGTTTAGCCGCGCGTTACAAGCGTAAGTTACCTTCATGATATTGGTGTGAATAGTAGTGTTAATTAGTCGATAGGTAATGTTAATGTTGTTTAAAAAAGGGAGGGCAATTTGTGCTGAACCTGTTGGACAGTTACGGTGGAGGTTACGCGGCTTTGCTGATCGGAGCGAGCGAAGTGATGGCCGTGACTTGGTTTTACGGTATACGTCTTTGTGATAACGGCCACTAGGTGGCATCACGTTCTAAGTGTTCTTTTTGGATTGAGGGAGACCGTACGATGTCCTTTCCCTCGAATGTCGGTCCGCAGGTTAGAGCTCACCTTTTGGTGGAGACTTAGTGGTAGAAACTTAGAGACGAAACTGGGTTGGCACGTATTCCATT
>JAVBJR010000241.1:0-3275 GCA_031546965.1 Dysgonomonas sp. | reverse complement strand
AATACATCAATCTGTGGAAGTTTTTTGAAATTTGATTGTTCAGAAAACAACAGGAAAACATTTTTGGTGATTAGGCTTAATTTCATAGCAGACGATTTTTATTTTTAATACCGATTTTGACACCAATGGCGTTCCATACTGCATAAACCAATGATCAATATGAACATGGTTGACCATACTGTGTATATAAAAGGGTTGTAGGCGGGGTTAGCCTCGCAAACAGCCTCCATTTCCCGAATTTTAATGTTTTTTTGAACTTTCTTGCCATATTTATACTTTCGTCCCACTATTTGTCTCACTATTTCTCCATTTTGGAGCTTCATATTGGTAAAATGGGCGGTGCCAAATGAAAATGTCGATTCAATACATCAATCTGTGGAAGTTTTTTGAAATTTGATTGTTCAGAAAACAACAGGAAAACATTTTTGGTGATTAGGCTTAATTTCATAGCAGACGATTTTATTTTTAATAATCAATTTTGACACCAATGGCGTTCAATACGAATCTGAAACATGAACAGGGTTGACCATACTGTGTGTAAGAAAGTGTTGTAGGCGGGGTTAGCCTCGCAAACAGCCCCCATTTTCCGAATTTTAATGTTTATTTGAACTTTCTTGCCATATTTAAACTTTTGTCCCACTTTTGTCGAACTATTTCTCCATTTTGGACGGCCATATTGGAAAAATGGGCGGTACCTATTGAAAATTTTCAATTGGGAGTTGAATATGTACAAGAATTTTTGAGATTTGTTCGTTCAGAAAACAATAGGAAAACGTTTTTGGTGATTAGGCTTAATGTCATAGCAGACGATTTTATTTTTAATAATCAATTTTGACACCAATGGCGTTCAATACGAATCTGAAACATGAACAGGGTTGACCATACTTTGTGTAAGAAAGTTTTGTAGGCGGGGTTAGCCTCGCAAACAGCCCCCATATCCCGAATTTTAATGTTTTTTTGGGACTTTTTGCCTTTTTTAAACTTTTGTCCCCATTTTGGGCGGCCATATTGGAAAAATAAGCGGTTCCTATTGAAAATGTTCGATTGTCAATTGAAAATCCAGCAACATTGTATGTTTTTGGCAAGTTTTAACGCAATTCAACTCGTTTTTCAACGGAACAAATGTGGAAATCGCGACAGCTGTTGCGGCCATCTTGCCTGTTGTCATGTAGTTAACCTATCAACAAAGTGAATAGGATGATCCATGCATTTGTCGGTGTATGTGGCTCATCTTACCCACAAGTCAACGGTGTAATGGTACTGCTAATGGGTGGCACGGCATAAGACAGCTGCTGGAAATGTGTAAAAACCATGCGAATGTCCACATACTTTTGGCCCACTGCCATAGAGATAGCATGGGGATCGGGCCAGAAGTAACTCCCCGTCATCGGATTACAATTGGCCACGATTAATATGCAGGGGTTTGGCGGCCATATTGGTGGTCAGAAAGAGAGAAATGGTGGATGGAGGAGGAAGTAGGGGTTATAAATAGACGTGTTACGAGATGTGATGGATGGTTGTGGCATTCGGTTAAGTAGGATGGGCGAAAATGGAAAAAGCAAGATTCTTGCGGGTTGGGAGGAATAAATAAGGGTGACTGTCTTCACTCAGCTAGCTATATATCATTTCTTTCCACACACTAATGCAGAATTTTGTTTGTTTTTTTTGGCTGAAAATTGTAGCATTAAAATATTAAAAATTGGATTTTTTAGCATTAATAAACCTCCTAACTTAATTACCCCTTGGAAAGGTTTTTGTATTGCTATAAAATATGGATTGAATTAAATAAGGAAAAGTTATTAGGATTTAAAGTTTGCCAGATTTGAGGTTAAATTTGTTTAAGTGAACCTCCTAAATGAATTACCCCTTGGATTTTTTTTTGTATTGCAACAATCAAAATTTCTATTAAAATAACTAAAAAATGTTATTATGATTTAAAGTTTACCAGATAGCAGGTTGGGCCAGATTTAAGGTTGAATAGCTTAAGTGAACCTCCTAAATGAATTACCCCTTGGATTTATTTTATGTTGCAATAAACAAAATTTCTATGAAAATGAATAATAAAAAGTTATTAGAATTTAAAAAAAAATAATTATGTCAGATTTGAGTTTGGATAGCTTCAGTGAACCTCCTAAATGAATTACCCCTTGGATCTTTCTTTGTGTTGCGACAAACAAAATCTCTATTAAAATAAATAAGAAAAAAGTTATTATGATTTAAAATGTTTAAGTATTCCAGAATTTAGGTTAGATTTGTTTAAGTGAACCTCCTAAATGAATTACCCCTTTAAACTTTTTTGTGTTTCAATAAACAAAATTTCTATTAAAATAAATAAATACATAAATAAGAAAAAGTTATTAGGATTTAAACTTTTTAAGTAGGTATGCCATATTTGAGGTTAGATTTGTTTAAGTGAACCTCCTAAATGAATTACCCCTTTAAATATTTGTTAGTTGTAATAAAATCTGTTTGGAAATAAATAAGGAAAAGTTATTAGTATATAAAAAGTAAATTACATTTAATGATTTAAAGTTTGGTTTGCCATATATGAGGTTTAATAGCGTAAATGAACCTTCTAAATGAATTACCCCTTTGAACTTTTTTGTGTTTTAAGAAAATTTGTATGGAAATAAATCAGAAAAAAATAAGAAAAATACTATTAGCATTTAAACATTTAAAGTTTGCCATATATATCAGGTCAAATAATATAAGTGAACCTTCTAAATTAATTACCCCTGCCAACTTTTTACCGTTAAATTTTTTACTAATTTTTACAGCGATGCTTTATTCATTTCTTTACTTTGTGTAAGTTTCAGGGAAAATTACAAAATGACGTCAGTTTCCATTTAAATTTGTAAGGGGTAATTAATTAAGCAGGTTGGAAAATGCATGCAGTTCCAAAATCAGGCAAACAACTTGGTAATATGTATAGAGAATGTTACAGTGAGGATGTGTGGAATGTTGCGTGATGCTGTGGCGTCACCTAGTGGTGATTTTAGGAAGTATTTGAGAGAAAAAGTTGTGTTAAAATAGGGGAGTTGTTTCGAAAATAGGTTTAGGCTAAGGTACTATTTGCAGCATGTAACTGGCATCATTTTTCAAAGGCTGTTTGACAGAACGAAGCGTGCTACAAACGCAGTTACAGGTATTATACGGAGAATGCAGAAGACGGGGCTGTTGGACACATTCATTTCGTCACACTGGACTTGTCACAATATTTTAGTCAATAATATTGAAACTGAACTCGTCCCAACAATTTTTACATACTAAACTTG
>JAVBJR010000601.1:0-10022 GCA_031546965.1 Dysgonomonas sp. | reverse complement strand
GTCAAATCGACCTTCTTCGGCCGACTTCGGCATTTCAATCCTGATCAACGCGTAATTAATAAAGTCCGGATTATTTTTACGGAGTAGGCTATAGAGTAAGGCCAAAAAAGTCTTGGTTGCCATAACGGAGCCAAAAAAAATAGGGTCGGTAGGTCGTTTTTTTTTCTATTTTTTTTTAATTTTCAAACAGTGGATATTGAAATTAGTGCAGCATGTGGCACATGGAGATTCATAATCTTACAATTTTCTAGCCATACAAAAATGTCATTTAATTTAATGTATTCTAAAATGTTTACTTGCATCTTTGGAAATAACAATTATTTTGCTGATCTGATGTCTTCTGTGCTGAGTAATACCAAGAGTACAAAGAGCAGGGTACCCAGAGATCAGGGAAATCAGTGATTTCAGGGATTATAATTTCCTTTAAAAATAAGGGAAATATCAGGAATTTTGGATTTTTGCCACTAAAAGTGGTCATTCTTTCAAGTGTGCTAAAGAGTACGAGAAGAAATTTGCGAAAATGTCTCATTTCTAGTCATCTATTTGTTGTTGGAGTGTGCAGCATTAATTCTCATCTGTGAAGTACCTTATTTTGTTGGAATTAATGTACTCATACGCTGGTTTTCTGTAAACGTACTAAAAGAGCTGTTGACAAGAGTTAAACTCATTTTCAAGTACATAATGAATGTAATTACTGTTGGAAAAACGAGTAAATATGCAATAAAATATATTCTATTTTGAATATGCCAACTTGCTATGAGTTTGAAATAATAATGTAATTTTCAGAAAAATGACATGGAAAATCAGGGAATTTGGTTTAGAATTATCGCTGGGTACCCTGAAAGAGTAACCTTGACCAAAAGTAATGCTTAAGAGCTGTGAAGTGAAGCCAACCTATCCGTTGTTCCGTAATTCCCGAATCCACCGAATTTTGAAATACAGCAGCATTGTAAATGAAGCTGCATCACATTGTAAACAAGGCTTTAGAATTACATGATCGCAAGTATTTTTGGACCCACATTTGTATTACACACCTGCGATTACACACAACTGTAATCTTCTATCGGAAATAGCAGTGAATAAGTTTTATACAATTTTTTGACACCACCAAAGTTTTAATTTGCATATTCTCACCTACTGGAGGAAGTTTCAGGGGGGGGGTTAACAAAACTGACAGTTCACCTTTAAGCCTAGTTTCCAAACGATGTATTTTTTAGACATTTGCTCCATTGTTTGTATGCACCTGTAGCAGATATCATTACCATGTTTGGATCTCTGGATGCAATTGACCTTTTTCAGTGTTCTGCCATTGGCTGAAAACACCAGAAAAATAGAGTCCTTAGCGAGAACACTTGTTTACGGCCAATCAGATTGCATAATTTACCTCAAAACAACCTCCATCTTGGCAATGGGTGATGCTTACTGAAAAGGGTTAATTGACATTTTTCAGTTGCACTGCCTTTTTTAATATGGAAGCCTTAGTCGAGATAAAGCTGCAATTGGGTTGGCAGAAAACCGGTTTCCCCACTTGATCCTAATTAAGGAAGTCATTTTAATTGTTTTTTAGCCTATGACAGATTACTGAAAAATTAACCAGCCTGAAACAGGGATCCACCCACTGGTACACATCCGTTGGATTGGGTATGCACCAATACCAGAGATCACCATTTACATGGAAATGGGGTCATTCCATGCCAAATCAACCGATGTCCCCCACCCGCCCATCTGTGATTTTAATCATATTTACAAGGGATATTGCTCAATATCTGGTGGGGATTCGTTCGAAATATCTCACCTCAATTACAGATAGTTCCGGAATGATGACCATTTAGCCTGGTTTCCATGCTCGCGTTTTCAGAGCGTTTTGCGCCCGCGAAACGCAATCCATTTCCATACAAGCGGTCGCTCACCGCTGGAGCGCCGCAAAAGCACCAGCCAATCAGAACGCAGATGGGGCGTGTCATCGAGCAAGGCCCATGCCCACGGGGGCGTATCATAAAGCTGCAACCAATCGCGGCACAGTGGGCGTGTTGCAGCCCTCAAACATGGAAATGACTTGCGTTTTGCGGAGCGTACCCCAGCGGCGCCGCTCCGCAAACGCAAAAACGCGAGCATGGAAACCTGGCTTTTGAATTTTGCTACTCCATATTAGAAAAAAGTGCTCTGACAAAAATCTGAAGTTTGGGAGCTCATCATTGGGTATTGAGGGGTCCTTCATGGTTGACAATTCATTTCCCAGTTCTCAATATTATAATACATTGTAATAAAATTTGATATATTTAAACCTTACGCCATTTCTCTACAAATGGGACACAAAATGTGGTCCATGAAATGGCGACAAAAATGACACGCCATGTTTGCCTGCAAAAATATTTCTCATTTTAAGTGTCTTAGTCAGCTACAATGTTTTCCCATACACATAGACTAGTTATCAAACAGTTCTGAAAGTTTCAGGCTTCCTGGGTTAGTGGTTTCATGTAATGATGGCGCAAACTTGCTTCCTCGTGAAAGGGCTCCACGTTTGACATCATTTTTTGGATGTCCGCCTAATTTTAGAGATTCAATATTATGCTGGGATCCAGTATTGTACATGTAGATTACATGATAAAAAGTTGGTTGGGGAACCTCTTCTGGTTTGGCGGCAAACAATTGTTAAATTCCTGAAGAAAAAGAATCAGTAGAACGTATTATATTTGAATACAGTTATGGTTGAAATTGGAATAAATGGAAAACTATACCACAACTGCAAAGCTTTTATTGTTTCAATATAGCACATCTTTTAATATCCACATGTTCAACACTTATTAAATCTTTATTGGGCAGGTGGTATTGCCGACCACCGATCTCAACAGATGGATCACTTACAACTCAAAGAACATGAAATTTATTATATTCATGGAACGAGAAGGCACAGTTCTATGTTGGCAAATCAAGATGGAAGCCATTGTTGGATGCCATTTCATGATCTGTTGAGAGCGGTGGTCGACAATACCACCTGTCCAATAAATATTTAACAAGTATTGAACGTTTGTATATTAAAAGATGTGTTTTATTGAAACAATAAAAGCATTGCAGTTGTGGTAATAATAATAATCCTGGTGCTAACGGGTTCTATACACTATCAAGTGTGTTAACCTGGGGGCTTCCTATCCCATTCATTAACTTCGCAAGCAAGCAAGCGTGCTGACTCTTATTCTGTAGACCCATATCGGTTGCACGCAAGCATTTTTAATGCACAATTTTGAGGGCCCACAGTGAATACCTATGAAGGTATTCTAGTTAATTAGAAGATGGGGAAACCGGAGAACCTGGAGAAAACCCATCGCAAGCTGGCAGGATAATTAGAAAACTCCTTTGCACAAGCTAGACCCAGGATCGAACCCGGGCCCACAGGTACAAGGCGAGTGCTCTAACCACTGTGCCACCAGCCACCCCACTAGAAATATTATGGATTACAATGTTTGTGGGCTAGCAGACCAGAGTCCTTATCTTCAGAGTCCTTGTCCACACAGCCCTTATCCTCATAGTCGTCTTCTTTCAGTGTAATTATGGTTACATTCGGTTTTCCAGGGGCGGAGCTATCGCCAGGTGCAAATTAGTCAACGTACAGAAAACGGTGCTGGCGCGCGAGGCTATTAAGGTGGATTTACAATGGTGCGCACAACGCCTATTCCCAGCGCTATGCGCAGCCAATGCGACCAACAGCGCATGTGCTATGCGTCTTCATCATTATAAATTGGTTTTAGGCGCTAGGGCTATTCTTAGGACCAAGTCTCGCGAGATCACGCAAAGATGGATGCTGCTGCCGCAGTCGGTAAAAATGCAAGGAGAATTGGCAGTGATGAAGATGATTTCTTCGTAATATTACACTCTTGGTAATATTGATGCTTGGTGTAGAAACAGTTTTGCGAATGAGGCGACAGAAACGCAATTATGGAATGGGAATGTCGATTGGCTGAAACAGATATTCAAACACACGCAATAACCAGTTGTATCTAATATTAATTGGGCTTGGCTGTTAAATCAAGGAGGTGGAGGGTGGAAGGAGACGCATTTCCACTGATTCGTATGTTTTATGCTAAGGGCGTGGCATCGGCGCATGCGCGGATGCGAGCTGCATCATGGGATAGCTTGGGTATCCATGTTGATGCAGGCTGCATGATGCACCACATGTGCTGCAGTTCGATTTTCGTATCGTTTCGCGTTTCTTAAATTATATACCCTCGCATCGTTCAAGATAAATTATTCATTTTGCATTTTAATGCAATTATCGCAGAATTATTTGCATACTTTATAAAATCGGAAATCGGAAATCACATCGATTTTTGTGCAAATATTGATGCAACTGGAAAAGTTTGGTGAGTATAAAGTTACTTTATATTTATGAGAATTTCTAATAATTCAGTTTTATATATTGTTGATTCCTCCATTATTTAGGAAAATGATGAAAAGAACTAAAAATGGGGCCAAGGTGTGTGCAATGGGAAATTGCACTAGGGATGGCAGAAAATTGCCAAAGGTAATTTTCATATAGATTTACAATTAAAATAAAAATGCATTTTATTGTATTTCATGTTTTCAAGAATGTTGTTAATTTATATACACTAACCCAGTGCTACAATATGTGAATCTTTTGCATAAAGTAATAAAAATTAATATTGTACTAACATTATAATATAACAAGCTAATTAGCTTGTCAAATTAAAATACATGTCATTCTTTTTTCATGTTCTCAACAATGTTATTTTATATACATTATACTATCTTGACTACAGAGATACATTATGACCATTTCGGCTGTAATTCAAATTAAGAAAAAACAAAGTCAAAATTACATATTATAATCAATTCCTGAAAATGAAAATCACAGTGAATATATTCAAAAGAAAGTTTTTATTAATTTCACACGAATGTGTGACTAACTCGGTGTTATACAACAAGGATTTATATGTAGTTTGGGTTACAATTTATGCCAATATTTTGCATAGAGTAATAAAAATTAAATATGGCACTAGCTTGTCAAATTGAAATGCATTCCATTGGTTGCACATGTTCTCAAAAATGTTAATTTGTATACATCATACTACCTCGGCTTCGGAGCTACATTATGACCAATTCGGCTGTAATTCAAATTAAGAAAAAAAGTCAACGTTACATGTACGATTAAATTCATAATCATTTGCTGAAATTAAAATTCAAAGTGCATATATCCAAAACAATGTTTTTATTTATGAATTTCATGACTTACGATTTCAAACGAATGTGTGACTAACCCAGTCTTACAATATATGTCAATGATTTGCATACAGTAATACGAATTAAATTTGGTAGTAGAATATTATTTTGTCCAATTAATGTGGATTTGGCATGTTATTTTATTTCTACGAAATTGCAGTGTGACATGAGAATATGAAAGTGCATAGGAAATTGCTAATTGTATAGTATGATTGTGAATAACTTTGTTAACAATTTTCCATTAGGACACAGCCATATTTTTTGTGCCCTTCCCAAAGCCCTGTAAAGCCTTTTTTGATGAAGAACTTGCAATAATGTTAAATCAACTAGCAGCGAACAACAGACAACACAAGCCATCAGGTTGTAACATGTGCAGCAAGGCTTTGAAATGGATTTCATTGTGTCATAGAGGTGACAATCGGCTCCGAAAACTTACCGACATTACAAGCAGCAGTTATGTTTGCTCAAAGCATTTCATCAATTCTTCTGGACCAACACAGATAGATCCAGATCCATTACCAGCAACTGTTTCTTTAAAGCAAATGGTAAGATCATGACTTTTACCATTCTACAAATTTAGTGTGCAAGGAGATGGAAGTAGTTCTACTGGTTCTACCTTTTCAGTGTATGTACCACTACTAATCACGTTGTTCAATGCACTTAATCAGGAATTTTAGAAAAAAAGAAAAAGAAAACCACTCGTTGATCGCAGTCCCATCCCAGCAAAGAGAAATACATGTGTCCAAGTTACCACTAAAATTGGCAATGAAGGTGCCACAAGCTGTGCAGAAATTCATCCATTGAAACAAAGTCATAATTCTAAAGAGACCAGTGAAAATTTTGTTGCTGTTGCCCAGCCGGATGAGCCAACAACACCGGATAACGTACAGGCAGTAGAAATTACGAATGACATTAGCTCAGAAGAGGAACCCACATGTATGACTGAATTTGCAAAGAAGTATATTTCATCTAGATGGGCACCACACATTTCAATTGACTGCACATGCTTCATCTTATATGACAAACAAAATTTCTCTTGCTCTGCGGAAATACGGGTTCAACAGGATTTACCAGGACATAGCGCAATCAAATGCCAATTGTTTATTTTCTGTAGTGAATGTTATGAATACGCTGTTGGTCAAAAGGTGGAGAGTATTAAGACATTTGTGCAATTGGGAGAATTACTGGATACGTTTTCTGACCAGGTCATATGCAAAGGCATAACAGATATCCAGCTGAAGGAGGTTTTTTCAAAATTGTATAAGCCATCAAAAGGGACATTTTGTCACTGGAGCCAGTCCGTCCGATCTGTTAAATGCAAAAATATACCATCTTTAATAAAGTGTTTGGAGTGCTATAGATACGAGCAAAGCTTGAAAACAAGCAGGAGAAAAGGAATGAAAATGACAAGAAATACCCACAAGAAATGCAACAATAGATATTTGACAAAAGAAGCCATCGCAATAAAAGCAAAGTCCTGCACAGTTGAGCGCACCTTGCTAGTGAGGAAAGTTCGGAGACTTAAAAAGCAAATGGAACAGCTGGTCCAAAGCGGTGATATCATCAATAGGGAAGACAATGAAGACCTGCTCCACCTTTTGTCGGCAGCAAAATCAAATATTGACAATAATTCATCACTTGGAATGCTTTTAAGTGCGCAATTAAAAGCTGCAAAGCGAAAATCCTGCAGAGGGTTCACGTGGCATCCAGTTTTAATTAAATGGTGCCTGTACATTTATAAAATGTCAGCATGTACGTACAGAGCATTGAGAGGTAGTGGATTTTTGATTCTTCCGTCCGAGTGTAGGATTCTTCCGTCAAGTAGCTAGGATAGTGTTAGCAATATATTGACAATATCTTTCCGAGATTGATAGCAGCAAGCGTGGCCAAATGGTTAGAGCAGTCTACTTCGGCTGGGAAGGAACCTGGATCTAATCCTGGTCATGCCTGTTTGTGTGATATGGTTCAGACACCTGATGATGGCGATTTACTTGAGCCGAAACACGTGTCGTGTCATGTACAGAACCAATTTGTGGGAAAAGGAAAATTATTCCAAATTAATTAACTGATGTTAACCCACACTATCCTAGCTACTTGAATGTTAGCAATATATTGTCCGATAGATTTCCATGATAAATTGCTCGCGGTATTCAAAGATTACCGTCATGCCTTCGAGTTCCGCATAGGTAGTGCGATAGGCGTAGACCATTGCATTAGAACAGGTGAGCATGCTCCCGTGGTGTCGATTGTGCGCCTAAAACGTGTAGCGACTGATAATAAATGGAGCGAAGCGATTAAATCGAACGCAGAGAACGAGAATGGCCGGCGATTGTGAAAAATCGGGCTGTGCTTAGCGTGGAAACTGCAAGACAGTGGCAAGGTCACGTGACCGCTTCTCGGTGTCAATGACGAAGCAGAATTCGTAGTACAGCGTCTATCCGCCAGGCGGCGCGCATAAAATAATTAATTTGTAATTATGTACGTAATTAAGCGCGATTAATTGGTTAATTGTGCTGGCGAATCGGCTTTATTGGCAGCCGATGTAATTCGATTAAAAATTGGCGATTAGCAACCGCCAGTTGTGACGTCACTCAGGTTAGCTGCCCTACGAGACGGGGTGGACGCTACCTTGACCGGGTCATGAACCCCGACAACAAAGGGTTTTGTCAGTGATCTGTGAGTGATCGTCAGCAATGGCCGCCTCGTCACACTCCTCGCAAGATTGCGACTTGGCATGAGCGGTGCCGTATGAGTATGGCGAGGGTTTCCGGAAGTTCCGGAAACGGGACCATCGCGGGGCAATACGGGACTTCGTCCCTAGTGCCGAGCCGGTGCAATACCGGCAGTTCAAGGTGAGCCTTGACTTGGCTCTACCCGCATGGCGACATTGCCACTGGTGTGTGGCACTACAAAATCGCCACCAGCGGGTCTTCCTCAAGTGCGGTGTCCACCGCACCCGGGTGCCATGCAGGGGACCACCCGGCAAGAGAACGCGATTTTTCGCGTTCCCTCCTAGGAAGCGACCAGTGAGGCGCCGACGGAGGACCGTCTCCAGGGCACGACCGCCGACCCTTCGGCCAAGGGTGCCAGCGGCCAGCCTTGCAGCGCGGTTCCAGATGTTAGACCTCGGTGACAGCAGCCCCTAATTCCCTGTGCTACTGCATCAAGGAGACAATCTCCACCACCTCCTACTGGGTGTTGTTCGGCCGTGGTGGTGACTGCCTCGAAGATGGACGGTAGCGTGGTCCGTCAACCGCCTTCAAGAGACAGACCAATGCGAGTGCTTTCGTCGCACCAGGTAGAGAGCAAGTCGGGACGCCGTGCAGCGGGTTTGCGACGATGGTACTGCCGGTTCGTTTAATTTAGGACTCGTGTCCGATCTGTTTGTTGGTCTCTGGCTCGTGCCATACCATTGTTGGTGGTGGTCCACAAGTGTAACGGTTGTGCGTTGCATGTCCCGTCCGCCCCGGGTTTTTTACGGTTCCCGTTTTCCCGGGGTTTTTTTTCCCGTTTTCCCGACTGGGTCGGGTTTTTCTCGGTGTTGGGGTTTTTGGCGACAGTCGTATGCGGTTCGTCCGTGTGACGAAGAATTTGTGTCAGAGTTTCTTATATGATTGTAATCATATAAGATTTTTACCACATTTTCTTATATAAATATTATGTTCTAGGAAATAACTGATATATTTCTTATATGATCGTTTGCCTATATGGAAAATGTATAATTTCTTATAAGAATTTTATATGAATTTTACAAAACGTATATCATAACCTGAAATCGAGTTTAATCACAATTAACTATTAACAATTTACTATTTCATAACTTCTTTTAGAAAAACATGAAAGGTTAGAATGTTGTCTTGTCGATGTAATGCAAAAATATTACCAAACAGCATGTGCATAATTGTTTTTGTTAATTGAACTTCGATGGCACCTTCTCCCAACAGACAACAATGTTCTACATATAACAAACGCTGTGCAGTAAGAATATAACTTTAACTTTTAACAGTTGAAGTTCAGCCAATAGGCTGATGAAAAGTGACATACGATTTTGTGTTACGTAATTATTTATAATTGCGTAACCACTAATAAAAATGGTGGAGTCAAATTACAATTATAAAAAAAGTAATTTAAGAAACCCATTGAACATTATTCTTGCATGTACAGTCGAACCTCAATAACTCGAATTTTCGATGTAGAAAGAGCTATGACAAGGATAAAGAAGTTTAAGATCTTATCTGGCATTACACCGCCAAGCAATCAGGATATTAGGATATTAATTACAAGTATTGTGAAATTAGAACATTTATTTTAACATTAACAATAACGGGTTCTAGATGCCTGATGATGGCTGTTAGGCTGAAACACGTGTCGCATCATTAAATTGATAAGAACATGTTATGGGAATAGAACAAATTACTTTGATATATATGTATCCCATAGTTCTATCATGCACTTGCCGACAAGCTTAGTGTCTTGTCAGCCTTCGGGTCTTATAGGCCGAAGTTAAGCTGTAAGCACCCTGGTCATAACATGGGTGGGTGACCTCCATAATGAGTAAGAATCAGTTGCTGTTGGAATAATGCAAAAAAATAACCATGATTCTATTCAGTTGGATTTTGCCTTCCTAATAATGTTAGAATTGCATTGGCTTTCCCCCATACAATGCTGCATGTACTGTCGCAAGACATTTCGTTCTTGCGATTTTTCAAATTCTAGGATATTTTGATCCACTGATGCATTTAGCGTTCTAATGGAGTTCATATTCCAAATGTTATTGTGCTTTACTT
>JAVBJR010000329.1:0-6476 GCA_031546965.1 Dysgonomonas sp. | reverse complement strand
GGGGTGGCAGTGTCATAGCACGTGCAAACCGGTGAAAGCTGTCAACTCCATCACCCCTTTATATGGGACTAGTCCGTTTCTATTACGTATTGTGGCCGGAGCTACAAACCTCTTTTTCTCAGTAACCCAACTATAGAGAATATGTTTTAAACTTAATATTGATTTTTATGTGATTACATCGTCAATTGTTGCATATTTGAGCCCTGATCATGATTACGTGTAGCGGTCGAAACCTGTATTCACTTTTGCTTTAAAAATAATGTCATGCATGGGATACTTATAATATAAGAATTGGGATTTTAATAGCAATGAAGAATTGTATCTTTCACTACAAATATATTCATTGAGATCCTACACGTGTTTCGGCTCAAGGAAATAATTATCCATTAAAAGTTAAGAGTTGTTATCTTGCAGATCACACCGACTGTTTGTTATAAACAAAGTTACAATCATAAACAATTAATTCATTGAATAATTTTCCTTGCCCACAATTATGGTTCCTAAGGACACAACACGTGTTTCGGCTCTAATATAGCACCATCATCAGGTGTCAGAACCAACTATCCAACAGGCTTGACCTGGATTTGAACCAGGGACCTTCCCAGCAGAAATCCACTGCTCTATCCATTTGGCCAAGCCTAAATACTTATAATGTTTTAAGCTGGGTTCATACTTGCAGTAACTGCAAAGGAAGTAACAGCAAAAAGTAACAAGTAAAAGCAATGCATGTTCACAAGTGTTCACATCTGAAGCAACATCCACATGAAAGTCGCAGCACAATAATTACTAACCAATAGATCTGCAGCAAATAACGACCACTCTTACATTCTTACTTTATACCCTTACTGTACTTTTATATTTACGTCAGTACTATCCCACAATTCTCTGCTTCACTGCTACTTTTTTGCTGTTGATGCAAGTGTGGACACAAGTGTGAACCAGGCTTTACATTTTAAATCTCATATTACCATGAATTACGTATCTATAGTGAGGAAGTCTTTTATGGACAGCCCCTAATGAGTCCAATGCTTCTTTGGCTTCTTTGGCATAAAAGTTCAAACGGTTAAATAAATTCCATTTTACAACAAATTATCAATTATGTTTTATGCATCTTGCACCATATTATTTCCTCGTTCAGTTGCTCATTTTTACTGCCATTTGTTCCTTTCCGTATATTATTTTTAACAAGTATGACGCATGTATTTATAAAATGGTATTATTATACATATGGGTTGTTGCATTTCCTTGATTTTTATATGATTGATTTTTCCGGGTGAATTCCGAAAGTTGCTAACCCATCCGTGTAATACAAGAAATATAATAATAATAATGCGGAAGTAGTGCATTGAGGCGGAAGAATTTCTCTTAATCAAACTGAATTGCCATCATTAATTATATGCAAATCTTACATGAAGGCATGTGATCACTTTGTTTTCTACGTCCTTGATTTCTTCCTAGTATTCAACGAGGATGTTTTAAATTTTAAAGGTGAACTGACAAGGGTTTGTAAAGTACCCTGAAACTTAACCTACATGAAGAAAAACCACAAAGAAAGCAAGTGTTGTAACAAAATCTCTGTGGAAATTAGTAAAAAAAAGTTATTGGCACTTAAAGTTCGATGGGGTAATTAATATCAGAGGTTCACCTGTGCTAGCTGAACATCTATCTGGCAAACTTTAAAACTTCAAGTGCTAATAACTTTTTTTTTACTAATTTCCACAGTTTTTCATGGTGAAGGTTAAATTTTAAGTTTCAGGGTATCTTACAAAACCATGTCATATAAAATATGATTCATATTCTTGTTTAAAAGTTTGCGGCAAAAAGTTTTATTTTGCTTGAAGGGTTTGCTTCAATTTCTTGTTTTCCGGTTGGTGATTCGCGTAAATTTTTCCCACTGAATGCAGCAAAATGAAGATGCCCATGCATGACAGACTTTGAAGGTTTTTATATTTGTTGGTGCCAAATATACAATCTCACATTTGATACGAATAAAAAAGTTTCCCTTCTAAAAGTGCAGATCATCACATGAATGGACGAATAAAATGGGTGGCAGCTGCAATTCCTGAATTGGAAAAACAGGAAAATAGTCTTTGTGATATCACCGAGCTGCTTAAATGATGTCATGTGATTTTGCAGCAAATTGTTTTTTTTTTTTACTAAAACTTGGAAAACAAATTGTATATTTTTAAGATAATTAATTTTATGGCAATTGGGGAAAATGTAATTCCTGTTCTTCTGGGAAATCTTTTCTTCCTTCAGATTATCTGCATGAACATATCCCATAATCATGTATACGTGAAAGCAATGGGAAGTTTATTATTTTCTAGAAACGGTTACAAAAGACTTTTCCTCTAATTAATGTTTATGAACAACTTATCTTTTATATTTAAAGTTGTTTCTCAAAAATAAGTAAAAAGTTTTATTGAGAAAACTGTACAATTCTTGAAACTATGTAGTGAATTATTTAGTCGACTCCTGGTTGGGTCACCATTGTCACCATTGCTTTGTCAATTTAGTGAAAATTAACAACCTAAATTCAAAATAAATTCATGATATGCTTGCTGTTACAACAATACAATAAATAACGTATCTACCCATTGGTTCACTTAGTCATGTGACCAAGTGTACCAATGAAGAAAATGTATTTATTCCAGGAAATTAATTTAATGATTAGCCACAAAAGTAATAAATAACCACAACTTTGGGAAAAGTTTGCAATAGGAACCATTTGTGGTTAATCTGTTATGAAATGATTATTTTGACTGCAATAATAATATTATGCATGGTCAGGGGCATAGAAATAGTCAAATAGTTGGCTAAAAGAAAAAATACAATATTGAGGGAATGAATAATCTGAATTCCCAAATAGTGATTTCTATTGTGTTTTTTCGAAGTAAGAATTACGGTAACTGTTGAAATTGCTGGGAAACGGTTTGGCTTTCATTTTTCAATGTTAACAATTGCAATATTCTATGTATGCACAGTGACTTTGCTTTCAGCACGAACCTGACCTGCAAATATGGGAGTGTTTATAAAGCTAATTTACTGCGAACATCTGTTGTCAATTCTGGTGGAAATATGTAATCTTTTGTGGGATTTATATTTCTAAGAGAGAGAATTTGTTTTCATTGTTATATAAATCCAGCACAGATTTAGTTGCAGTTGTACGTGTGTGGTGGTGCAATTTACCCCACGTGAGTGAGTGCGAGGTTTTTACACTTTTTCTGTCAATGTATATACCTCCTATTTTTCATCTCTCACTGAATAACAGAGCTATTCACTGATTCCACACTCAGGTTGATAAAAAAGATGATTGGTTGGTTGCTTCATTGGCGGGGAGTGATACCGTTTCCAGCATGGAAGCAACTTTACGATAAAGCAAGGCCTTGCATAAAGGGATCTACGTGAACAGTGTGACGTGATACCCAACATGTGGCCAGCCAATGGTCTAAAGTACTTGACTACACTGCTTCCATGCTCAATGTGATAAAAAAGATGATTTGTTGGTGGGCAAAGCATATGCATGCACAAAACAAATTAGTTCCTCCCGTTTTCCGGAATCTAGCATTAAATAACAACGCAAACCGTATTCCTGATACTCAAATTTGATGAATTGCTTCACAAAAACATTCCTGTTGCAGTAAACAACAATTTTTAGAAGTTTTGTGAAAATTTTAGTTAGTCAAGTATGTTGACCATTGGCCGGCTACATGTTGGGTATCACGTCACACTGTTCACACAGTTAACGTACTATGCGTTTCACGAAAGATGGCGGTCGAGAGGGCCCCTCTCCCGACCTGACTACTGGTTTTTGGGGGGTTTGGGTATATTTGAGGCTTGCTGTTGCGTGTTCACCTTTACCCAGTGATGTCATGATTCGGAATGCAGCAGCAAGCTTCAAATACCCAAACCCCCCAAAAAGCAGTAGTCTGGTCGGAGGAGGAGCCATCTCGACCGCCATCTTTTGTGAAACGCACAGTAACTACTAGTGGTTGGTTTTATTCAGTTCTAAATGGTTCTATCTGCTTTCTATCTGATTGTATGATTGAAAAATTGGCAAATCCATGCAGCAGTGATGATATACATAGCTCAGAAGAGACTGACATTATTAATTAGTTTAGAAGAATTGAGACCACTAGAGAGTGATTTAGTAAGGTATGAATATAATGCCTATACAGCTAATATTTCTAGCATAGAAATAATTATATTAATTGATATCATTTTATATAAATAGCCTAATTTCCAATGATGTTACAGTAGAACCCCATATCTGCAGGTCCAGTTATCCACTGTACAAAAGTTTTGCTGCAAATGTGCATTTTTTCATTAAATGTGCAGTTTAACCCATGTTTTGCAGCTGTACATGATAAATTGCAAAAAGACCTGTAGTCAGGTTGGGGGAGGGGCCCAATCTCTCCAACGCAATCTTTCTTGAAATGGACAGTACAATAATATATTGTTATATTTGCCTGTTTAAATGCATAAGTATTGCTGTTAATATGTTAATTCACCTAATAAGTACATATAAACCAAACTATATCATATATAGTACAAGTGGTTCTCTCAATTTGACATGGAATTTTAAGAAAAATAAATGTGTTACAAATTATTATATGAAACAGTTCATAATTGCCAATTGTAAATTAGGTTAAGGTGGAGCATCAAATTGTTTTTCCGATCGGGGCGCCCCTGGTGGAGTCCGATTGCACATGGAAGCATGGCTGAATGCCCATGTTCGAAAATCCATATTAAAAAATCTAAAAATGATGCAAATATGAAATTTAAACAGTCTTCAGAGAGGTACTGTCTTTCGATCGTTTTCTTCATAATCCAAATCTAGTTTACTTAATTTGCTGGGGATAAATTTTTTGGGATCATTTAAGAAAAACAATTCCCAGTGCAATTAAACAAAATATACATTGATTATGAAGAAAACGATCAAAATACAGTATAGATATCTGAAGGCTGTTTAAATTTCATTGAGCTATCTCATTAACTTTTAGCACCCAGATTTCCAAAAGGTGTAAAATTCACCCAACTTTCAGATTTTTACAAACGATTGCATTAGAATTCCGTAATAAACTTAAGCTTGAATTCAACAGCTTTTCTCTTAGCATCGTATGCAATTTATTTCATATCCGTATCATGTTTAGATTTTTTAATATGGATTTTCGAACTTGGGCATTCAGCCACGCTTCCATGTGCAATCGGACTCCACCAGGGGCGCCTCGATCGGAAAATACAATTTAATGTTCCACCTTAATTACATGTAAACATGCATATTCAATATTCCAATCTTATTTTGCGTTTGTATTGTTTTTGATTTGAAATAAAATAAATATTGTAAAATTTCAGGGTAGTTAGAACTTTATTTCTCATACTGCATGCTGATGCAACTGCCATATGGTCCTATCAGCAAAACTGGCTACCTCAAAACAAGACAATTTGCAACGAAATTTGCTTAATGACTATAAAAACCAGAATGGGGTTCAACAACCTACATATTATCCAAATACAGCTGCAATTTGAGCGACAGAAACATATTAAAATGGGGTTCAAACCTTCATAGTCGATTATCTCAGAACTGCAGTCTATGTAGATAGAACCCTCTAGTTCTAACATGACGAAATGTTGCAACAAAATCTCTGTGGAAATTAGTACCTACAACAAATATTAACTCTTAAAAGTTTTATGATTTGCCAGATTATATGAGATCGGAGGAGAACCTAAAATAGGCGAACCTCCTAACTTAATTATCCCGTCGAACTTTAAATCCTAATAACTTTTTATATATTAATTTCCACATACAGAGATTTTGCTGCAACACTTGCTTCTTTCATGGTTTTTCTTCTTGAATTGTAAATTTCAGGGTACCTTACAAAACTATCTGTTCAACTTTAGCTATTAGAAATAGTAAGTAAGATTAAAGCCAAAACGCAGTTGAATCGTTTTTCGATGCCGCTTTTTAATTCTGCATGATCCTTTCCTATATTCTGGCAGTCTTTGTGCTGTAAACCTACACTTTGCCTCGCAGTTAGTCTTCCTTGAAAAGGAATGATTAAAGCATCTTATAACAAGATTGCCACTGTGCTGCATACATGTATACCTATATATAGTTGTGATCCAAATAGGAAAGCTAAGAATACGAAATCGGTATTTGAGAGTTATCGTCAATCACAAAGCCGAGTGATATGTGTATAAGGATGGGACATTCCAGGACATGCAGTTTAAAGGTCTGGAAATGGCTCGTGCCACCGCAGGCTTTCCAGCTTTTCTCCTACCCTGGGGTTACCTATAAACGACCTACTTGCGTTTGCAAATGTCGCTTCCAATCAGGCCGATATTTTTAGCGACGGATTTACGGACCAGCTGCTCCAGTTTGAAGCTAGGGAATGTGAACGATGTTTCAACAATGACGCCTTGTGCGTGCGTTTGCTGGACCTCTACTTGTCTGCGCTCCATATACCAATTCCTTG
>JAVBJR010000859.1:0-2629 GCA_031546965.1 Dysgonomonas sp. | reverse complement strand
AATTGATTTTTATAGTCATTTATTTTCGATAACTTGATTTGTAAATTCCTTTATTTCAGATACATTGATTTTTATTATCAATGAATCTTTGCTATTTGCACCTACCAACTTTGGTTTTTTCAGGTATCTTGACAAGGGGGGGTTTCAGTAAGATGTTTCACGTAAAACATTGTTCTTCAATTATGTTACCAGAAAGATGTTTTACAAAGAAAATGCGTTGTGCGTGCCTGGCACACACTTTGGTTTTTTTTTCAAGCCTTGGTTTCAAATAATTATGTTCAGTCTAATTTATTGCTAAGCTTCAATTTTATGCTGGGTTCACACTTGTGTTCAACTTGCGTTAACAGCAAAAAAGTTGCAGTGAAGCGGTGAATTGTGGGATAGTACTGACAAAAATATAAAAGTACAGTAATGGTATGAAGTAAGAATGTAAGAGTAGACTGTCTAATGAGTGTTCGTTATTTGCTGCACATCTATTGCTTAGTAGTTATTGTGCTGCTATTGGTTGACTTTCATGTGGGCGGTGCTTCATATGCATAGTTACCAACCGGCATAAGTTCTAACTATGTAGGTCCTACAGTGATTTACTCCTAAAATGCACAGCTCCCAAACTGCATAGCTCCCAATGCGAATTGCTCCCACCAGTAGATGCTCCTAAAATGCATACCTCCCAAACTGCATAGCTCCCAATGCGAATTGCTCCCACCAGTAGATGCTCCTAAAATGCATACCTCCCAAACTGCATAGCTCCTAAAGTGAATTTCTGTAAACTGGATGTGATCCCAACAGAAATTGCTCCCAAACTGGATTGATCCCAACCGGATTTGCCCCCAAAATGATCAGCTCCCAAACTGCATAGCTCCCAGTGTGAAGTGCTCACAACCTGATTTGGTCCCAACTGTATTTGCTCCCACACTGCATAGTTACTAATCTTATATCTTTTAAAGTCCCCCCAAACTGCATAAGTCCCAGTCACTAATTTCTACAACATTTCTTACACTGTCATTGTGTAGATATGTTAAAGCCAAATGTTGCGCCACCTGGTGGCGGGTTGGGGTAAAATTGTGCATTTTTGCTCTGCATGTGCAGTATTTCACCAACATCTGTTGTGCACATGTTGCAATGTGCAATTGCATTTGCTTGTGCAATTATTGTGAATTAAAAAGTGAAATGGATTAGGTCATTCCAGTTTTGGTTAAAAGTATATATTGTTATGTAACATTACATTATCCAAAATTTCAAATTGTGTAATGCCCTCCCCAAATCACCCATAATTTATTGCTGCAATCCCCCCTGCTATGCAATATTATTAATCTTTACAAATTGACCTCAGCATTAATTTCATATGAAACTATTGGTAAATTTACTAAACTATCACATTTCTTCTGTTTCTCCGATTGGTTAGGGGAGTGGCTAGTATGTTATGTCACAAAATAATGATGGGGGCTGAATGTGGGATTGTTATGAAATTTCATGCTATAGTTGGTTTAACATTGTTGTGTCCCACAGTGCAAAAACAAAAAAAAACAGGCAAAGCAAGGACCATGTTATAGTTTTCATAGTTTCCGTGGTTCTTGAACTCAAGAAAACCTGGATTGGGTGATTGAAGATTAAAAACCCAGTGACAAATACTATGGGAGTCATACTCTCATATAGGCTTTTTGTACATAAATGCTTATCTTTAATTAGACATGGTTTGCTTTTTTCATATAATTTGTATACAATTTATTATAATTTAGAACATAATTAAAATTTTCTGAATTCATTAATTTTGGTTTACTTTTACAATAAACGCTACAAATTTGCTATTGAAGTGGTTGTCGTGATTGTCATAAAATAACAAGAATAATGGTAAATATTAATAATAAATAATACAGTTGGTAGCCTGAACCAAACGGAATTTTAATAAGTTGCAATTTTAAATCTTGTATGGACTGTGATGTCACAGTCATCATCTTCATCTTCGATTTCTGTTATGTATGTAAGTAACTTCCACAGAATAATTGGAAGCCACATTCTTTACAGCGTCTTGAGTTTTTTACCATCTATATACTGTAAAAGTGGTAATGTTTCGCGCGGCTTTATTTTCGCGCTTTTTCGCGCTCCTTTGACCTTCCGCTAAAACTAAAACCTCGCTAAATTTAAACTCCTGTAAATTTAAATACTCGGTAAAAAATGTTTAGTTTCAGTTGTGAAAATTACCGCATAGCGGGAAATTCCTATTTGCAACATAGCAAAGATATGCCACATTTCTCTGCTCATCAAGGACTTTATGTCCAGTTATGCATTAATTTCCCAGAGACAAAGCCAATTCCACAATCGCTAAATCCACCTATTGTAAGATTCGTTTTGGAACTAACATTATTACTCTGGAAATAAATAATAACTGAGGAATCCACATGTTTTAATTTTATTGAATATGTTATGTTTCTTTATTTTTTCTAACCTTCTGTAAGTAGTTTTGCATGAATATCTTCATTGTGTTATTTTTTAAGTTTATTTTTGTGTCATATCAGAAAACATAAAATATGTATGATATTGACATGCATTTGCACTGTACTTTAGAATTGTCCGATTTTAATTTTTCAAAATGTTTTTCAGCATTTTGAAATGTGAACAATTCATTTTT